>JBFJZC010000012.1:0-20909 GCA_041622295.1 Porticoccaceae bacterium | reverse complement strand
CCAGGTCACCGACCTTACGGGTGGTGTCCCTAAGGCGTTGAGCCATCTGTTTACTCACCGAATACAGAAACTCGGGGTGACTTTTTGTCAGCTCGTTAAACGATTCGTAACTAATTTCAGCGACATCGCATTCTGTTCTGGCACGAATCCAGGCACTGCGATCCTCCTGTTCGAACAGGCCCATTTCACCAAAGAAGTCGCCTGGGTTGAGGTAGGCTACGATCATTTCCCTGCCGTCATCGTCCTCAATGAGTACGGAAACTGAACCTGAAATAATGTAGTAGAGGGTATCTCCAGTATCTCCGGCGTAGATAAGTGTGCTTTTTGCCGGGTAGCGGCGGCGGTGGCAATGCGCCAAAAATTCTTCGAAATTCTGGATATGGGGTGTTATTGGTGCGAGTGCCAAAACGAATCTCCAATTAAAAGGTTCCCGTGCCGCTATGGTTAATCATCGCACTGAACAGTGAGCAGTGTAAACCAGATGACCGGCAGGCATCATCAGTGGTCGTTGATACAGGTGCGAAAGCGCGCGCTCCCCTGGTGTCGCTGGTATAGTGGCTGGGCGGATAATGTTAAGGGGAATGCAGCTGATGAAAGCAAATGTTAAGTGGGTGGATGGCGCGATGTTTCTTGGCGAATCCGGCAGTGGGCATTGTGTTGTGATGGATGGCCCCGAGGACCACGGTGGCCGCAATATGGGTGTGCGTCCCATGGAGATGCTGTTGTTGGGTATGGGTGGCTGTGCCAGTTTTGACGTGGTGAGTATCCTGAAGAAAAGCAGGCAACAAGTGATCGCCTGTCAGGCTCAGCTTGAGGCAGAGCGTGCCGATACTGTCCCAGCTGTATTTACCGCGATCAATATCCATTTCATTGTCTCTGGAAATAATTTAAAGGAACAGCAGGTAAAGAGAGCGGTAGAGCTCTCCGCAGAGAAATACTGTTCGGCGTCGATTATGCTGGGTAAAGCGGGGGTTAAGGTTAGCCACAGTCATGAAGTGATAGAGGTCGGCAAGGCGAGTTGAGCGCGGGCAGGGCGAAGAACGAATGCCTGGGTCGAGATGGAGGCTGTAAAGGTTGTTTTGAGCAGGCAAAAAAAACGGGGAGCTTGCGCTCCCCGAAAAGTATGATACAGGGGGGTTAGGAGGTACTAGCGTTGGCGAAGGCTCCTAGGTCCACATCTCGCCAACTACGGATTGCACTATAGTGCGCGAACTAACATAATTAAAATGTATTCTTTTAATATAAATGATAACTGCCAATTATTTTATATGTGAAATCCCCGGTCCGGGTTGAATTGGTCATTGCAGGAGCGGCGGCACGAATAGCTCTGTTGAATGACGATCGGTCAAAAATTGCAGTTAGTTGGTGGTTGCGGCCACATAATTGCGATGTATAATCGGCGAAAATAACATAACCCACACTTATCCGATGCCTATAGATTCTCTTTCACGCGTAGACCTGAATCTGCTTGTCGCGCTCCACGTGCTACTTGAGGAGCGCAACGTAACGCGTTCCGCTCACCGACTTTTCGTTACGCAACCAGCGATGAGTAAGACATTGTCGCGCCTGCGCATACTCTTTGATGACCCCCTGTTTACACGCAGTGGCAGGGGGCTGGTGCCAACGCCTCGGGCGCTGGAGGTTGCCCAGGCGCTTCCAGCACTGCTTAACAATGTGTCGACGATGCTCGAAAATGTCGACTTTAACCCTGCCAGTTATGAAGGCTCGGTTCAGCTTGTTGCACCGGAGTTTATGGCCGTGCAATTAATCCCCGAACTTACCTGCATATTACGGACTGAAGCGCCGGGCATCGGACTGGCGCTTTCCAATATCAGTGACAGCTCCGCACAGGAGCTGGAATCTGGCGAGATAGACTTTATTTTACAGGTCGAGAAAACCATGTCGCGGGATTTCGTGATGACGCCGCTGGGCAACTTCACGCCCGCAGTATGGATGCGTCGGGGTCATCCTCTGGCCGATAAAACGCCCTCGCTTGAGGAGCTCCTGGAGTATCCGTTTGTGCAATATTATTTGCTGATTTCGGAGCGGGTTTCGCCGTTGACGGAGAGCAGGTTTGACCGCACGCTAACCAGGCTCGGCCACGTCAGAAAAAAAGCTTTGGTGACCGATCAGCTTATGACGGCACTGGATACTTTGCGGTCAACCGATTGCCTGATGTTGGCCACCATGGATGATCTCAAACAGGAAGGCGAGTTTTATGAAATTGTGCGCAAGCCCTACCCCGAGAGCCTTGAACATGACCCTATTATTCCGGCCGCACTGGTGCAGCATCGGCGCACCATCAACTCCCCCCTGCATAATTGGATAAAAGCCAAACTGCTCGACATAGTTCAAGGTATCAGGGAAGAGCGCGGTCGGTAGTGCGCTGGCGCTCAGCATCCGCGCCCGCCGTATTCTGTTCCACAAAATTTGGTATTTGAGTCAACTCACAGCCGCCGCACCTTTGCCAGTGCCTGGCCTTTAAACTCGATAACTTGATGCCGTCATGATCTTGGCGACTACCGACATCGCCTGCGTCGCCGGACGCGGGAAAGGCCAGCCGCCAGCATTGAGTGCCGAGACGGCATGTCTTTGTTCGTCGACGAGCATTTCTTCCACCACCGCGCGGCTTTTTGTGTCGGCGGGTGGCAATTTGACCAGGTGTTTTTCAAGATGACGACAAACCTGTTGCTCGGTAGCGGCGACAAAACCCAGGCTTAAGCGGTCGCTCAGCAAGCCCGCGCCCGCGCCGAGTCCGAAGGACAGGGTGTACCAGAGCCCATTGAGCCGACTGGGCTGGCTGTCCAGCTCGGTGAGCCGCTGCTCACACCAGGCCAGATGATCGCCCTCCTCGGTGGCGGCCTGCTCCATGGTTTGTCTAGTCGTCGGTAATTTTGCGGTTAAGGCCTGACCCTGGTAGAGCGCCTGCGCGCACACCTCGCCGCTGTGATTGACGCGCATGAGCCCGGCAGCGTGGCGTTTTTCTGCGTTGCCCAGATCTGCTTCATCAAGTTGCTCAGCGGGAGACGAACGCAATGGCCCTGGTGATTTACCCGCTACCACCCGTAGCGCATTGTCAACCTGGGTCAACAGCCGATCAAGTTTGGATAAACGACGGTGTATCATAAGACGCTGGACTAAATTGCCATGAGGGAGCCAATTGTAGCTAAAATTGGCCTCACACAGAAACCTGGTCGGAATCATGGCGGTGGCAGTAGAAGGCACTGCCGTTAAGGGTCGCCTTACCGGCTTTTTATCAGGAGTTACTGATGCAGGACGCACATGATCTAAGCCTGGTTATCGCCGCTGGGGTACCCCTTATTGCGCTGGAGAGCTATGACGAACCCAAAGCTATTGACCTGTTGTTGCGGGTTGCTGGACAGCGAGGTACTGCGCTGTATCAATGGACTGTTACGGACGGTTTAAAGCGGGTTGGATTTGGCTTGCAGGTTCAACAGCCCGGTCAATATTCCGAACCGGAAGCCTTGCTTGAGCAACTTAAGCACCGCGCTGAGCCTGGTATCTATGCTCTGTGTGATTTCCACCCCTGGTTGGGTGCTGATATGCCCAGGCAGATTCGCCAGCTGAAAGACATGGCCTTGCGCAATGACAATGGCGCCGTGACCATTGTTCTGGTCAGTCATCGCATAAAACTACCAGAGGAATTAGCACGACTCAGTGCGCGTTTTGATGTGTCCCTGCCCAGCAAGGAACAGATCATGAAGGTTGTGCGTGAAGAGGCTAAAAACTGGAGCGAGGGTAATGGCGCCGTGCGGGTTAAGAGCGATAACGCAACCCTGGAGCAGCTGGTCAGTGGTCTGCGCGGACTTACCCATGGCGAAGTGCGACGCCTGGTGCGTGGTGCCATTGTCGACGATGGCGCCATAACTGACGCTGATCTACCTGAGGTAAATCAGGCCAAGTTTCGACTTATGAACATGGACGGTGTACTGAGCTTTGACTACAGCACCGAACAGTTTGCCAACGTTGGCGGCATGAAAAATCTGAAGTCGTGGCT
Source organism: Porticoccaceae bacterium (assembly GCA_041622295.1). Taxonomy (GTDB): domain Bacteria; phylum Pseudomonadota; class Gammaproteobacteria; order Pseudomonadales; family Porticoccaceae; genus HB2-32-21. The sequence goes on along the minus strand of JBFJZC010000012.1, from coordinate 16,891 downwards.
TGAGAAGCGTAAAGCGGTATTTTCCGGGTTGGTTGCAGGCCTGGATGCGCCAAAAGGCATCCTTTTGCTCGGTGTTCAGGGCGGCGGTAAAAGCCTGGCGGCCAAGGCGATTGCCGGCGCCTGGTCTGCACCCCTGTTGAAGCTGGATATGGGCGCCTTGTATAACAAATTTTATGGTGAGACCGAGCGGAATTTACGAGAGTCGTTACTATTGGCTGAGAAAATGGCGCCGTGCGTGCTGTGGCTGGATGAGATCGAAAAAGGGTTGGGCGCCGATGGTGAGGATAATGGCACCTCCGGCCGTGTCCTGGGGACGTTGTTGACGTGGATGGCGGAACATAAGGCTGGCGTATTCCTGGTGGCAACGTCGAACGATATATCCCGTTTGCCTCCCGAGTTGGTTCGTAAAGGTCGCTTTGACGAGTTGTTTTTTGTCGATCTGCCCGATGCAGATACCCGCGAAAAAATATTTTCCATCCATCTTACAAAGCGTGGTCTCCAGCCCGAGCGGTTTGCACTGGCAGAGTTGGTGATAGCGTCGGAAAGCTTTTCTGGCGCTGAAATTGAACAGGCTATCGTGTCTGGCCTGTATAGCGCACTCGCCCGCGAGACCAACCTGACCACCGATCTTTTGCTGGAAGAAATACTGTCAACCAGTCCTTTGGCTGTGGTGATGGGTGAGCGTATTGCTGAGTTGCGCGCCTGGGCGCGGCAACGCAATGTGGTGATCGCGTGAATTGCGCGCCTCGCCTTTACGTGGATTACTGTTCTCGGCTAATCGCGCGGTAGCCAATGTCGCTGCGATAAAAGGCGCCCGGCCAGTGTATTTTTTCAACGTAACGGTAAGCTTCCTGCTGTGCCGCGCTGACGGTGTCCCCCAGTGCAGTGACACACAGTACACGCCCGCCGGATGTCATCACTGCGTTGTCGCGCATAACGGTTCCGGCGTGGAATACTTTCAGGGTGGTGGTTGCTTCCGGCAGACCGCTAATTTCCAGTCCTTTGGTGTAGTTCCCGGGATAGCCTCCGGCGGCCATGACGACGCCGACAGCTTTACGCGGATCCCACTTGACGTCAACATCGGCCAGCCTGTGATCGAGCGCGGCAGTGCATAGCGAAATCAGATCTGATTGCAGACGCATCATGATTGGCTGGGTTTCCGGGTCACCAAAACGACAGTTGTACTCGATGACGCGCGGGGTACCGTCCGGTGTAATCATCAAGCCGGCGTAGAGAAAGCCTGTATAGGGGTTGCCCTCAGCGGCCATGCCGTTAATGGTCGGCATGATCACCTCGTTCATTATGCGTTGATAAACGGTTGCGGTAACCACGGGCGCCGGCGAGTAGGCGCCCATGCCACCGGTATTGAGTCCGGTATCCCCGTCGCCGACGCGTTTGTGATCCTGGCTGGTTGCCATCGGTAACGCATGGCGGCCATCGGCAATAACAATAAAGCTGGCTTCTTCGCCTTCCAGAAAGTCTTCGACCACGACGCGATGCCCCGCCTCGCCAAAGGCATTGCCTGCCAGCATGTCGGTAAGGGCGGTTTCGGCTTCGCGGAGCGTCATGGCGACAACCACACCCTTGCCAGCGGCGAGGCCATCGGCCTTGATGACTATTGGTGCACCGCGCTGGCGTACGTAGCTCAGCGCCGGTTCGAGATCAGTGAATGCCTGGTAGTCCGCCGTCGGAATATTGTGACGGGCGAGGAAATCCTTGGTAAAAGTTTTCGAGCCCTCAAGCTGCGCCGCACCCTGAGTGGGACCAAAAATCCGCAAACCACGATTCTGAAAATAATCGACAATACCGTCTACCAGGGGCATTTCAGGGCCGACAATTGTCAGGGCGCACTGTTTCTGCGCGGCAAAATCAGCAAGCGCAGCGAACTCATTGATCTGGATATCAATATTGCGCAGCCTGGGTTCGAGGGCAGTGCCACCATTTCCGGGTGCCACGTAGACGCATGTCACGCTGTCACTTTGTGCCGCTTTCCAGGCCAATGCGTGTTCGCGCCCGCCGGAGCCAATTATCAGAATATTCATGGGGTACCGTGTTTTTTATTGGAGCTAAAAAGAAAGGAGGCGATTGTACCGGGCGCGCTTCTGTGTCGCAAAACGATTGGGGTAGTATGGATATATTTATGAAGGTTCACGGGTGTTAGGTTGCTCGTCAGGTCGGATAGCAGCTCAATGACAGCGAGCGGACAACGTGACCTTAGGCGGTGTCGCTTCACGATCAAATCAGATAAATAAGGGGGCAGTGTTGTCGAGCGAAGTGAGAAAAGGCGTGTATCAGCATTTTAAGGGCGCTCGTTACGAGGTGCTGGATGTTGCACATCATAGCGAAAACGGCGAGGCGTTCGTCGTATATCGGGCTTTGTACGGTGATCGGGGCCTGTGGGTTCGCCCGCTGACAATGTTTACCGAGGTGATAGAGCGGGATGGTCAACGGGTCGCTCGTTTTGCCTGGCTAAGCGCCGCGGAAGAATAAGCGCTGCGGCAAGTGATGTCAGCTTCAGCGATTTGACAGAACCATTAGCGGGCCATTGAGTCAGGGCGGGTTGGCGGGGCCGTTGCGGCAGGGCCGTTCACCGGGAGCACGGTGTCTGGGCGACAGAGCTGCAGATCAGTGGCGAAAATGGCGCACGCCGGTAAAAACCATGGCGATATTGTGTGCGTCGGCAGCAGCAATGACTTCGTCATCGCGGATAGAGCCGCCGGGTTGGATAACGGCTGTAATACCCACATTAGCGGCGTTGTCTATACCGTCGCGGAAGGGGAAGAAGGCATCGGATGCCATCACTGAGTTGGTGACGTCAAGACCGGCCTGCTCTGCCTTGATGGCGGCAATTCGCGCAGAGTTGACCCTGCTCATCTGACCGGCGCCAACGCCAATGGTCTGTAGGTTTTTCGCATAGACGATGGCGTTGGATTTGACAAATTTTGCCACTCGCCAGGCAAACAGAAGATCAGTGATTTCTGCTTCCGTCGGCGTCCTCCTGCTAACAACTTTGAGGTTGTCGCTAGTCATCAACACGCAGTCACGATCCTGAACCAGCAGACCGCCCGTGACCCGTTTGTAATCCCAGCCATCGCGGGTTATAGCCAGCCACTGCCCGCAGGCAAGCAGGCGAACATTCTTTTTGGCGGCAGCAATTTGTATTGCGGCGGTGCTGACACTGGGTGCAATGATGACTTCGACAAACTGCTGGTCAACGATGGCCTGGGTCGTCTCACCATCAAGCTCTCGGTTGAAGGCGATGATGCCGCCGAAAGCAGATTCTGAGTCTGTGGCAAAGGCTTTGTGGTAAGCCTCTGCAAGTGTTGCAGCGACAGCGACCCCGCAAGGGTTGGCGTGTTTAACTATCACACAGGCCGGTTCATCGAATTGTTTGATACATTCCAGGGCTGCGTCGGTATCGGCAATGTTGTTGTAGGACAGAGCCTTGCCCTGTAGCTGTGTGGCCGTTGCGATGGATGCCTGGGCAGCATCGTCTTCGACATAAAAAGCCGAGCGTTGGTGTGGGTTCTCGCCGTAACGCATCACCTGGGATTTCTTAAACTGCAGATTCCAGGTGCGCGGGAACACGGAGTCAACCTGGTCGCTGGCGGTATCGCCGACTTGATTAGCTGTCGGTGCAGGCAGGCGAGCACCCAGGTAGTTTGCTATTGCGCCGTCATAGGCGGCGGTATGCTCAAATGCGCTGACCGCCAGATCGAAACGGGTCGCGCCGGTGAGCGCATTGTCGTTGGCATTCAGTTCCGCGAGGACGGTCTGGTAATTGTCGGCATTAACCACGACGGCGACGTTCGCGTAGTTTTTGGCGGCGGCGCGCAGCATGGTCGGACCACCGATATCTATATTTTCAACGGCGTCGACGAGCGAGCAATCGGGTCGGGCAACGGTTTGTCGAAAGGGGTAGAGGTTCACGACGACCATGTCGATGGCCTGTATGCCATGTTGAGCCATGACTTCGTCATCCTGACCGCGTCGTCCGAGGATGCCGCCGTGAATTTTCGGGTGCAGAGTTTTAACCCGGCCATCCATCATTTCCGGAAAGCCCGTGTAATCGGAGACCTCTATTACCGGGATGCTGTGCTCTGAAAGCAGTCGAAAGGTGCCGCCAGTGGAGAGGATTTTGACCCCTTTACCTACCAGTGCTCGGGCAAATTCAACGATGCCGGTTTTGTCGGATACACTGATCAGTGCGCATCGAACAGGGACGAGTTGGGCGGTCATGCTGGCTCCATCGTGTCTAAGGTACTACAGAAGATCGTACTGCTTGAGTTTTTTGCGAAGCGTCCCGCGGTTCATGGAGAGCATCTCCGACGCTTTGCTCTGGTTGTAACGTGCGTATTTCATCACCGCCGCGAGCAGGGGCGCTTCAACTTCCTGTAAAACCATTTGATACAAATCGGTGGCGTGCTGGCCATCAAGATCAACGAAATAATCTTCCATCGCACTTTCCACGCAGCGGCGCAGGGAGCGATGGCGGTTATGTCGGGTTTCAATGTCGTGATCGTGCGCGAGGTCTTGTTCAAAGGTAAACGTGCTTTTGGAGTTCATGCAGCCTGGTCCCATTTATTGTTATTTTGTGTCGTGACGTGTGTCGCAATAAATTGTTCTTGTGCGTCGGCGCTGGTCAAGATGTTGAATTCCCTGCTCATCAAACGAGGCCAGCCGAGCCTGTGAAAATAGGCGTTAACGTGTTTGCGGGCCAAGCGTACGGCTAAGTTTTCAGGGTAGTGATCCCGCATAGCAGCGAGATGTTGGACTATACAGCTACGCACTTCATCAGTGCCGGGTGCTGGCGGTACCTGACCGGTGCGAAGTAGCTGGTTAATCTGGCCGAACAACCAGGGTTGGCCCTGTGCGCCGCGCCCGATCATGATGCCTGCGGCCCCGGTGTATTTCAAAACTCTTTTAGCCTGAGCAGGCGATTCAATATCGCCATTGGCAAAAACTGGTATTTCAACCCGGCGTACTACCGCCGCGATGGTGTCGTATTCGGCGTCCCCATTGAAGAGGCAGGCCCGGGTACGGCCGTGAACAACCAGTGCCTGAATGCCAGCATCCTGCGCAATCGCGGCAATGGTCACCGCGTTACGGTGCGCTTGATCCCAGCCCGTGCGAATTTTCAGGGTAACAGGAATTGATACTGCCCTAACCACGCTGATCAATATCTCAGCCACCAATGCTTCATGCTTTAAGAGTGCAGAGCCGGCGGCTCTCCGGCAAACTTTCTTGGCGGGACAACCCATGTTGATGTCAATAATCTGTGCGCCAGAATCGGCACACCGCAGCGCGGCGTCGGCCATTTGTTTCGCTTCGGAGCCCGCGATCTGCACAATCCTTGGTTCCGGCCAGGCAGCGTCGGGGAGGCGATTGCTGGACTTGCGCGAGTGCCACAACTGGCAATTGGCGGTCAGCATTTCAGCAGTTGCAGCAGCGGCGCCGTAGCGCCGACAAGTGCTTCTGAATGGAGCGTCGGTAATGCCGGCCATAGGCGCCAGCACAGCGGGGCCGCTCAGCGTGTAGTCGCCAATCTGAATCAAATGAGGCCTCTCAAGCCGCTAATATGTGGTTTTTGCAAACGGGCGGACATGATACTCGCCCCTCGCCTCGCTCGGTAGTCACAGCGCGAAAAAAAAAGCCTAATTGGTGACGGTTAATGAAAAAGACGTCGCGGTCGGTCCTGGGTCGACAATCTCAAGGGTTATCCGATAGGCTTTTTCTGCGGCCATCGCGGGTATATTTGCCATCGTGCCCTGAAGATACTCTTCAGGTTTGAATTGGCGCTGAGCAAGTGTGCTGCCCTGAAGATCTGTAAATTGTAAGCGCAGATCGGGGAATTCCTGCGGAAATGGCGCATGGTTGGTCAGTACCAGGTCAACCAGCAGGGCCTTGTCGATATCGGGGTGGGCCCGCACCATCAGGCGGTCACTTTTTATAAGGTTGAGATCACGCTGTTCTGTAATCGGGCAGCCCAGCACGTCGCAGATTAGCGCTAGCGCTGGTCGATAGCGGGAGTCAGTGCTCAGTTCAGGCGAGGCCTGATAGAGGAGCTGTATGCCTAATGCGCCGATACCCACCACAATCAGCACCAGCTGCACCAGGCGTTTAGCGGGAGAAGATACTGGCCTGTGCGCCGTGAGGGTTGATTGTTGGTCCGCCTGCCAGGTGTCTGCCAACATGCCGAGCCGCTGTTGACTGGGGTGCTCGATAGCGACGAGCACGGGGGGGGCGTTGTCGGCGTTATCGGCGCTGACAGGGCTTTGCGCGTCGGCGTCCGCATACTCAGGGTCTGGCTGGCTGGTCATGTCCTGTTCTGGCGTCGGGCGGTCGCCAGGTTGTGATTCAGGGCCTTGCTCCTCGTGCTCTGGTGCGCCCACTGATTGTGCGGGGGTCACACCTGCCGCGACCTGGTGGATGTCGTCGGCTGCGCTTTCGCGGTCAGATTACAACTCGATGACGTAGTAATCGTCGATGACAGCTGCATTGTCCGGATCCTGAAGTTGGCTGGGGTCCGTCTCCTGAACAGTCTCATCGCCATAATCGATAGCGTGTTTGTTGCCGTTGAAAATGTGCAGGCAGATGCCGCAACGTACCTTGCCCTGGGCCGCCGTAAGCTGAGCCCTGGTAACGTAAAACGCGACCTTGCAGAGTGGGCACCGCGTGGCGAGCAGTTCAGGCATGGTCGAAGCTCTGACGGCGCCGGTCGGTTAGCAGGGTCATCCATCCAGACCTATTTTTGCAGCGCTTAAGCGAATCCAGTCATCTTGACCGGCCAGTATCTGAAAATGGAAGTTTTTGTCATAGGCCTGACATACGGCGTCGATCTGTGACTTAACGATACCGGACAGGCAGAGTTGTCCGCCAGCCCTGGTTGACTCGGTAATATGTTCAGCCAGATCGATTAAAGGCGCAGCGAGAATATTGGCAACGAGGTAGTCGGCCGGTTCTGCTGGTTGTTGGTCAGGCGGGTAAACCATCAGCCGGTCATGGCCGATGCCGTTGCGAGAAGCATTTTCCCGCGTTGCCAGTAAGGCCTGCGGGTCGTTATCAACAGCGATAACGTGGCGCGCACCGAGTAGCGCCGCAGCGATACCCAGAATACCGGACCCGCAGCCATAATCAATGACGGTTTTGCCCTCTAATGACAGGCCGTCCAGCCATTGCAGGCACATGAATGTTGTTGCATGGCTGCCAGAGCCGAAGGCCAGGCCGGGATCAAGCAGCAGGTTTATCGCCTCCGGTCGTGGTGGTTCGCACCAGCTGGGGCAAATCCACAGGCGCTCGCCGCAGCGGACAGGGTGGAAGTTTTCCATCCATGCCCTCTCCCAGGGTTGATCTTCAAGAATTTCCCAGCGCCAGAGGGGTAGTCGATCGATATTGGCACTCAGGTGAACCAGCACCATATCGGTGTCGGTATCAGCTTCAAACAAAGCGCTTAGCTTGACTGCCGACCACAAGGGGGTTTCGCCAACACCCGGTTCAAGTATTGGCTGGTCTGCGTTGTCTGCAAGCGTTACTGAAACCGCACCGCAGGCCAGCAGAACGTCTTCCAGTAATTCCGTTTGGTCACGGTTGGTTTGGAGGTGTAACTGTAGCCAGCTCATCGACTGAACGGCGATGCCGAGGCTTGTTTATAGACCGAGTTTTTTCTCAAGGTAATGAATGTTCACGCAGCCGCGTTGGAAGGCAGCATCGGTAACCAGATCCCGATGCATATCGGTGTTGGTGTTGATGCCCAGAATAAACAGTTCGTCGAGGGCGTTGCGCATTCGCGCCAGCGCGGAGTCTCGATCCTTGCCGTAGGTAATGATTTTGGCGACCAGAGAGTCGTAATCGGGGGGCACGGTGTAGCCGCTATACAGGTGCGAATCAACCCGGACGCCGTTACCGCCTGGCGGGTGGAAAGACGTTACCTTGCCCGGGCTTGGCATGAAGGTGCGGGGGTGTTCGGCGTTTATGCGGCATTCAATCGCATGACCCCGAAAAATGATTTCATCCTGGGTGAAGCTCAGGGGCTGGCCGCTGGCAATCACCAGCTGTTCCTTAACAATGTCGACCCCGGTAATCATCTCGCTAACGGGGTGTTCTACCTGAACGCGGGTATTCATTTCTATAAAATAGAAGTGGCCGTTCTCGTACAGAAACTCAAATGTACCCGCGCCCCGGTAACCAATGTCCTTGCAAGCCTTGATGCAGGCGGCCAGCACAGTCTCGCGTGCCTCTTTGTCAATACCGGGCGCGGGCGCCTCTTCTAGCACCTTCTGATGACGGCGCTGCAGGGAGCAGTCGCGATCCCCCAAATGAATTACATTGCCATGGTTATCTGCCAGAATCTGCACTTCAACATGTCGCGGCGTCTCGAGAAACTTCTCCATGTAGACGGTGCTATCACCAAATGCCACCAGTGCTTCTGAGCGTGTCACAGAAATGGCGTTCAGCAGGTGAGCTTCGGTGCGTACGACACGCATCCCTCGTCCGCCGCCACCTGAAGCGGCTTTGATAATGACCGGGTAGCCGATTGATTTGGCGATTTTTACTGTCAGGCTGTGATCATCCGTCAGGGCCCCGTTTGATCCGGGTACCGTAGGGACTCCCGCCTTGCGCATGGTCTCAATCGCGGAAACTTTATCGCCCATAAGGCGAATGACTTCAGCGCTGGGTCCGATAAAAATAAAGCCGCTGCGTTCAACCTGCTCGGCAAAGTCGGCGTTTTCGGCAAGGAAACCGTAGCCTGGATGGACTGCCACCGAGTCTGTTACCTCCATGGCGCTGATGATGGCAGGGATATTCAGATAGCTGCCAGCTGGCGAGTTGGGGCCAATGCAGACCGACTCGTCGGCGAGGCGTACGTGCTTAAGGTCGGCGTCGACTTTGGAGTGCACGGCCACCGTCTTGATGCCGAGCTCCTTGCAGGCGCGCAATATTCGCAGGGCAATTTCGCCACGATTGGCGATCAATACTTTTTCCAGCATGGACTATTTCCTTTACCCGGCTAAGTTCAAACAATAGTCATCATGGGCTGGTCGAACTCGACCGGCTCACCATCTTCCGCGACAATTACCCCGATGGTGCCTGATCTGTCCGCTTCAATCTGATTCATCATTTTCATGGCTTCAACGATGCACAGCACATCACCGGCCTTGACAGCCTGACCCGGCTGCACAAACGGCGCGGAGCCTGGCGCCGGGGCTCGATAGAAAGTGCCGACCATTGGTGATTTGATGACATGCCCGTCGAGCTCTGCAGGGTCAGCCTCGACGCTTGTGGTAACCGCCGCAGGAGCTGCGCTGGTTTGCACCGGTGGCGCGACGCCGTAGGGCTGTTGTGGCATTTGCATCACAGGCTTATGACGGCTGATGCGTACAGATTCTTCGCCTTCCTTGATCTCCAGTTCGTCGATACCAGACTCTTCCAGTAACTCAATAAGCTTTTTGACTTTACGTATGTCCATGCATGTCTTCCCAAATATCAAACAACAGGTTATTTTTTGTCCCGATCGATCAGATCGAGCGCTGCACTCAGGGCCAGATCATAACTTTTTGCGCCAAACCCGCCGATGGTACCAAGGGCTATATCAGCAAAATGGGAATGGTGTCTGAAGGCTTCGCGACTGTACACATTGGACAGGTGCACTTCAATAAACGGTATGCCAACTGCCAGTAAGGCATCGCGTAAAGCGATGCTGGTATGTGTGAATGCGGCGGGGTTGAACAGAATAAAGTTAACGCCTTCGCGGCGCGCATCGTGCACGCGCTCAATCAGCTCGTACTCGGCATTACTTTGCAGGGCCAATAGATGGTGGCCCCCGGCAACGCAGCGTTCTGTTAGCTGCCGATCGATGTCTTCCAGAGTGGTGGTGCCGTAGACGTCGGGCTCTCTGGTGCCGAGCAAGTTAAGGTTTGGCCCGTGCAGTACGAGGATGGTAGCCATTTTTCCCCTGATTTTTATGGCGGCTGTTTATGACTCTCGCCGTTGGAGCGCAGTGTGCCCGAGGCGTCGGATCTTGTCCAGTTTTATGTGTTTTTAGCGACGTTTGCGCTGTTTTTCCGGGGGTTAGCTGATATTAAGCACATTTTTTATCTGCTGGGCATCGCCTTATCGCGGGAGGTCGGGTTTCGAGGCGACCTCGTGCTCGGCAAAAATCCGCAACACCGTCGCTTCCGTTAGTAGTTGCGGCAGGATGCGAGCGGGGTTGCCTGCGGCGTCGTAATACAGGTACAGGGGCACGCCGCTGCGCCCGTAACTGTTAAGCAGTTGAGTGATCTCCGCATCGTAGTGTGTCCAGTCGCCTTTTAGGTAAGTGATGTCATGAGCGGTCAGTGCAGCCCGGAACGCGTCGCCATCAAGGGCTATTTTTTCATTGGCCAGGCAGGTGATACACCAGTCTGCGCCGAGGTTGACAAATACCGGCTTACCGACGGCCCGCAGTGCTTCAAGGCGCGCTGCGCTGTATGGTTGCCACGGGCGTGGTTGGCCATCGGGTTTCGGTGCCAGAGAGAGACTAATGGCCCCGGCGACGGCCAGTATGACAAGGCCTTTTGCGAAAACATTATTGGACTGCCTGTGGAGCCAGATAGCGAAACCCAGCAGTAGAATGCCCAGGCTTACGGCAATCGCGTGATCGATACTGGTCTGACGGCCCAATACCCAGAGTAACCAGATGACCGTTGCATAGAGCGGGAACGCCAGCAGTTGACTGAAGGTATTCATCCACGGGCCAGGTGCTGGCAGCTTTTCCATGAGACCGGGGATCCATGACAATGCCAGGAAAGGCAAGGCCATGCCCAGGCCGAGCGTTGCAAAAATTGCCAGACTGGTGGCCGGCGGCTGTGTCAGGGCAACCCCGAGGGCGGTTCCCATGAAGGGTGCGGTACACGGGCTGGCCACTACCGTTGCCAACACGCCGGTCATGAAAGAGCCCTTCATACTGCTGCTTGCAGTCAGGTTTTGCCCAATGCTCATCCAGCGACCGCCGACGCTGAGGTGACCCGAAAAACTCTGTGCAATGATAAAAAACAGGCCAGCCAGCATCGCAACAAAGGTCGGAGATTGCAGCTGAAAGCCCCAGCCAACGGCCTGCCCCGCAGTCCTTAACGCTAACATGACAGCGGCGATGGCGACGAACGACAGAATGATCCCGCCGCTATAGGCTATACCGTGCAGGTGCTTGCTGTGCGCACTCAGGTGCGCGGCGGTAGTGCTCAACACTTTTATGGATAGCACTGGAAATACGCAGGGCATCAGATTGAGAATCATACCGCCCAGCAGTGCGAACGCCACGAGAGTAGCGAAGGCGTACGTGCTCGCTATTTTATTGGGGGGTTGCGTGTTGGTTACGTTAGTCGCGCCGGGCGGCGCGTCAATCAGGTTCGCCGTGCCCTCTGTCAGGTTGACGCTCAAATACTCGGTGCGGGGCGGATAGCACAGTCCGGCATCGGCGCAACCCTGGGATTCGATAGCCAATACCAGAGATGCCGCGCTCGTAGCAGGTAGCGCCGTGAGAACGCGTGTGGCATCGTAATAGACCTCAAGTTCTTTTTGGTAATAGTCGTCGTAAAGATGCTGTCCCGGCTGGTACTGGGAGGTTAATCGTTCAGGTTGCCTGCCAACGCGAATCAGATTAACGCTGAAGCGGTGTTGGTAAAGGTAATAGCCTGGCGCAATAAGCCAGTCAGTTGTAAGCGTGCCATTGGTCACGCCAGGTGTGAATTGGTAGGCTTCTTCAACAGGTAGAAACTGGGTTGGCTCGTTGAGCAAGATGTTACGCGGTATGGAGCTGCTTGAGGTAAGCCCCGACTCCGTAACTGTGGATGCCGCCCGCGAGGCGCCTGGGCTGACCAGCAGGGATATCCACAGCAGAACCGTAAAAAACCGGCCTGGACGGTCGCGTTTGCCAATCACTATGTTAAGTCTCCTGCCACCGCGGCCTGGACCCGCAGAATATGAAAATGTTTTCAGCTATCATGAGACAGCTAAGCCGTCGGATAATAACGGTTAATGACACTGCTCGAAAGGCGCTGTAAAAATTGTCGGCGTTTTTTTAAAGCTGCGAAGTGAACGTTTGACGCAACGGTGCTAGAGGAACGAGAAGGTACCAGGTGGGCCTGCCTTGCGAACACACTGAGCAATGGCGCTGCAGATTGCGGAAAAAATACTTTGCCTGGCGTGTGCAGGTAATTCACTCGGGACATGGTTAAAAAAGAGAGTCGAATGATTATTGAGGACTGGAAAAACCGCATTACGGGGGGGGCGCCCAAGGGTCGTGCTGCCGATTTTCGAGCGGATCGCGACCGGGGCCCGGCTGGCGTGGGCCGCTGGATAATGAGGCTTGGTATTATAGTCGCGGTGCTATGCGTGGGGCTGGGCTGGTTTTGGAGTCGCGAACCCGTTATCGCGGCACCTGCAACTCTGGCGAAACCGGTGCACGGTGTCGCCACGACGACGGCTCTTATTCACGTTGTTGATGTTTTACTGGACAAACCGGGCGGCTATCTTAGTAACGACATAATGCCGCCGGGTATCTTGCTGGATAACATACCTAGCTGGGAGTACGGTGTCGTTATTCAGGTCCGTGACTTGGCCAAGGCGCTACGTGAATCGTTCGCCAGATCGCAGTCCCAATCCACCGAAGATAGCGATCTGGCGCAGGCCGAGCCAAAATTTAATTTCGACCACGAGAGCTGGGCTCTGCCCGCCACGGAAGCTGAGTATCGCGCGGGGAGCAAGTATTTGCACAACTACCTGCAGCGGCTGGTTGACGAGGATCAGTACAACGCACAGTTTTATACGCGTGCAGATAATCTCCGTTATTGGCTGAGCACGGTTGAGTCTCGATTAGGCAGCTTGTCCCAGCGCCTCGGTGCCAGTGTTGGACAGCGGCGTGTCAACACGGATCTGGCGGGGGACAGCGCCGCCAAACAGGCAACACCCTCCCCCAGCGAGAAGTATCTGCAAACGCCGTGGCTTGAACTGGATGATGTTTTCTATGAGGCGCGCGGTACCACCTGGGCGTTGGTACAGTTTTTGAAAGCTGTCGAAATTGATTTCGCCGATGTGCTGGAAAAAAAGAATGCGAAAATAAGTGTGCGACAAATTATTCGCGAGCTCGAGGCGACGCAAGAGCCGTTGTGGAGTCCGGTCGTTCTCAATGGCAGCGGATTCGGTTTGTTGGCAAACCATTCGTTGACGATGGTGTCGTATATCAGTCGCGCAAATGCCGCTATTATTGACCTGCGAGAGCTGCTCGCGCAGGGCTAAACTGCCTTGTGGTGTGTTCGCACTGACGTCACTATGCGTAACCTTGTGCGCAGCGGGTTGTTTGTTGCTGCCGCATGGACTTGCTACGCTTGACGGCACTGACGAGCAGTCAAATTTATTGACAGGTAAGAAAATTTGAGAGCAGGGTCAGCGGACAATCCAGGCGATATTGGGGCAGAGAGCTCCCAGGGTTTGTTGCTTTCTACGATTAATAATCAAACGCTGGGTATCGTTGTCCTGGACAATCGAGGCGTCGTCGTTGTCTGGAATGACTGGATGTCAGACTGGACAGGCATTAATGGTATTCGGGCCCTGGGCAAGCCATTCGAAACCCTGGTGCCCGCGCTCATCGGCGGAGAGTACGCCAGGGTCATCAAGCGGGCAATTGAATCCGGCAAAGCCATCGCCTGGTCGCTGGAGGTTGATCCGCAGCGGCTGGATACGATCGAAGCGGCGATGACCCGTGGCGATAGATTGTTGCCCCTCTCGCGAGTGAGTGTGGCGCCATTGTCGGTAAAGGGCGGCCAGGGCTGTTTGCTAGAGTTTGTAGAGGCCCCGTTTACGCCCATTCCTCAGCGGACTCAGGATGTATCGGCACCCGTAATTAGTCCCGTCGTCGACCTGGATCGTTTTCCTGTTTACCTTGAATCAAGTGAAGCCGGGGTGCTTAGTGTAGACGGCTTCGGGATTATTCAGGATGTCAACGAACACCTGTTAGTGCAGTCCGGGTATGAGCGCCACCAGCTAATCAATACACCGGTGCGTATGGTGTTTCCCGCTCTGAGTGACACCTGCGATATAGAAGATTACCGCGCGTTGCTGGAAGTTCGACAAAAACAAAATGTCGAAGGTGTGCTGGAGGCGGTTACGGTCGCTGGCGAGACGCGGGCTTTAAAGGTGTCGGTCTATCCTTCGGTGCGCCAACAGGGATTGATTGTGCTCGTCTGCCGGGATGTTTCACGGCAACTGGGCACACAGGATACTTTGCTGCGACAGCGGGAGCTGCTGGCCACGGTCTACAGTCAGGTTGCCGATGGCATCGCGTTGCTGGACGGTGACGGGCTCGTCGAGCAGATTAATCCGGTTGGGTTGGAGATGTTGGGTCTACGCGCCGGTCAGGGCCAGAGTCAGCCCGTAGAGTCGGTCATCAACATGAGCGATGATAAGGGGCGGGACATCAACCCCTGCCGTGAGGCGCTCAATCGCGGCTCGGTGTGTTCGACGCCCGAAAATACGCGTTTGCTGGTTGCAGGTCGAGAGCCTGCGAATATCACCGGCACGGCGACGCCGCTGAGGGATCGTCACAATCGTCTGAATGGTTGCGTTCTGGTATTTCGAACGGTTGAGGAGTCGCGGCGGGTATCAAACCGCCTGTCCTGGCAGGTTGACCACGATCCGCTGACCCAATTGCCGAATCGCCGCTTTTTGGAAGATCAGCTGGTCAAGGCCATCGAAGCGACGCGTAGCGGCAGCCAGACACATGTACTGCTGTACATAGACCTGTACAACTTCTCGCTGGTGAATGATACCGGTGGCCGCGCTGCCGGGGACACTCTGCTGCGAGAATGTGGCAAATTGCTGCAGCAGGTGGTTGGCGTTGATCATGTGGTGGCACGGATCGGCAACGACGAGTTTGCCGTATTGCTACTCAACTGCCCGGCAAAAGACGCTCGGGAAATTGCCGAAGAGATACTGGAACAGATCAAGGCGTTCAGCTTTCCCTGGCAGGAGCGGCGATTAAAGATAGGCGCCAACATTGGTGCTGAAGTGATCGACCGCGATACCGGTTCCGAAATCGACGTGTTGGTAGCAGCCGCTGCGTCGTGTAGCTATGCCAAGGAGAGTGGCCGCAACAGGCTGTTTTTCCAGCGATATCACTCCGGGGAAACGCCGGTTCGCAAGAGAATCGCTGAATGGATTCCGCGAATTAGCGAAGCGCTGGAGCAGGATCGTTTCTGCCTGCATTACCAGCCGATAAGGCCACTCGGGGGCGACGCCAAGGAAGATAATCACTACGAAGCGCTGATCCGCATGATCGATGAGTCAGGTCAGTTGGTCGCCCCCGGCCAGTTTATTCCGGCCGCGGAGCTTTACGGCCTTATCGACGATATTGATCGATGGACCGTGCGCACTGTGATTGCTGAACTCGGTGCGCAAAAGCGGAGGAAAAAGTCGGCGTTGAGGATATCGATAAACCTTTCTGGGGCGACCATCGGCGATGAAAAGTTTAAGCGTTATCTTCTGGATCTGATTGATGAGTCGAAAATTGATCCCCACCAGTTGCAGTTTGAGATCACGGAAACCGCCGCGATCAGGCAATTTGATCGCGCGCTGGATTTAATCTACGCGCTCAAGGCTAAAGGTTGCTATTTCTCCCTGGATGATTTTGGCAGCGGTTTGTCGTCCTTCGGCTATCTGAAACAGTTGCCGGTTGATTTTCTCAAAATTGATGGCGGCTTCGTCCGCAATATGGAAATGAGCGATGTGGATTTTTCCATGGTTAGCACCATCAATCACCTGGCCCATATCATGGGCATCGCCACGATTGCCGAATGCGTTGAAAACCAGGCGCAGTTGACAATGCTTGAGGAAATTGGTGTCGATTACGCGCAAGGTTTCTTCCTGGCCAGGCCGCAACCGATGAAGAATTTTATCGGTTAAACGGACATCCGCGTGGGGAGCTAGGCTGTCTCCACGGCCCCGACGATCCCGCGGTGCTGGCTGATATGCAGGCGCGGACCAAATTGTGCGACCACGGCGGCGGCGGCGCTGCTGGCCAGTTTGCCCGCCTGGGCATAGCTCATGGCATGCGTAATGCCGTATAAAAACGCCCCTGCAAACATGTCGCCCGCGCCGTTGGTATCTATTGCGGTGACGCGGGTTGGCGCAATAGTGTGTAGCGTCTCACCGTCGTAGATCAATGCGCCTTCTGCGCCGAGTGTGATGGCAAACGTTGCGGCGGTAGCTTTCATGTTTTCGATCACGCTGTCCATGTCGCGCTGCCCGGTCCAGTTCATGGCTTCTTCGCGATTGCAGAACAGTAAATCAATGCCACTGCCAATTATTTCGCCGAGCCCGTCGCGGAAATGTTCCACAATGCCAGGGTCAGACAAACTGAATGCGACTTTGATGCCATTTTCCCGCGCGTGCTGGCATGCGGAGACGGCAGCCGCCCGGCCGGTGGCGGAGGTTACCAGATAACCCTCCACGTACAGAAACTGCGAATCCACTAGCGCCTGAAGGTCGAGATTCTCCACGCTGAGGCTCTCACTGATACCGAGATAGGTATTCATAGTGCGTTCCGCGTCTGGCGTTATCAGCACCAGGCATTTGCCGGTGGTGCCAGCAGGGAGCTCATGATGCCGAGGGTAATGCACCCCTGCTGCGGCCAGATCGGCCAGATAGAAGCGCCCGTTTTCGTCGTCCGC
Organism: Porticoccaceae bacterium; assembly: GCA_041622295.1. GTDB lineage: Bacteria > Pseudomonadota > Gammaproteobacteria > Pseudomonadales > Porticoccaceae > HB2-32-21. The sequence continues at coordinate 191 of JBFJZC010000012.1, read as the reverse complement.
AACTTTGCAGGAATAGAACGCTTTGCCACCAAAGCAACTCAGTGCAATGATGCTATTGGCCGCTGATCCCCCGCTGGTCAGCCGCGCCACAGTAAGATGATCTTCCAGGTGCGCCATCAGCATTTGTTGCCGATCCTCATCGACCAGTGTCATCAGGCCTTTTTCAATGCCAAAACTGACCAGTTCGTGGT
>JBFJZC010000011.1:0-21176 GCA_041622295.1 Porticoccaceae bacterium | reverse complement strand
TCCAGCCAGCTTTCTGAAAAGCGTTGATCAGTTCTTCGCAGGTGGTGCCACGAAAGGCGTTGTAAACTTCGGGCCGGTTGATGGTGATATAGGCAGTGGCGTTTTTGACTTCGTAAATAATGTCTTGATATTCCATGTTTGCGTTGAACCTCTTTGGGGTGGTGAAGAATTGGCCTTAAGGGCCGATGAGATTGAATGTCCCAGTTTTTTAAGCTTGTTGATAGCAGTTGATCGCGAGTCTACCTAAACTTAGGTTGCCGCTTTTCCAGGAAGGCTTTTGTGCCTTCTTTAACATCATCGCTACTGAGTGCCGGAGTAGCTAAATCGAGCTCCAGCTGCAGGCCCGCGTCAAGGGTCAGCTCGAGGCCACGATTTACCAGTTGTTTCATGGTGGCCAGGCCAGTGGCACTGCGGGTAGTGATTTTTTCACAGTAGGCGAGGGCAGTCGAGATCAGATCGCTGTCCGGTACCACGTAATTGACGAGGCCACACTCAAGCGCTTCCGTGGCGGAGATCCAGCGGGCAGAGAAAAATAAATCCATGGCGCGCCGTCGGCCAATCAATCTGGGCAGACGCTGACTGCCGCCCCAGCCCGGTACCAGACCAAATTGAGCGTGCTGATCGCCAAGCTGGGCGCTCTGTGCTGAAAACACAATATCAGCTGACATCAGTAGTTCGAGGCCACCGGCTAACGCCAGGCCCTGCTGAGCGACGACGATCGGTAAGGCGCTGTTTTCCAGGCGTCGAAAGGTGTCAAGCCCGGTCTGTAAAAACTGCCGGACCTGGTCCGAGTTACCGCGAAATCCCGATACTTCCTGCAAATCAGCACCGGTACAAAAATGTTTGCCATTAGCTTTGATAAGCACACAGCGAATAGTGTCGTCAGCTTCGAACTGGTCCAGCGTTGCGTTTATTTGGCGATGTACCGCTAGCGACAAACAGTTGAATTGCTCCGGCCGGTTAAGAGTAATGACGCCAACCCGCTGTTCCCGGCTGACCAAAATCACATTAGCAGACATTTTTATTATCCTCTTGCGTTTACCGCATTAGCCATGGGTGGTTAATGCGGTGTTGGTTAGAGCAGTGCTGGCGGCTAAGGCCATGGTTGCTCAAATTAGGGCGCTAGCTGATTTTACCGACATAACTTCTAGCGATGACCATTTTCATGATCTGGGCGGTGCCGTCGCCAATTTGCATTCCCAGGACGTCGCGCAGACGTTGCGCGAACGGCAATTCCTCGCTATACCCGCCGTGGCCATGAATTAGCAGGCACTGTTGCGTAATATCAAATGCCAGCTTGGGTGCCCACCATTTAGCCATGGCAGCCTCTTTGGTGTGATCGAGACCCTGGGCCTTGAGCCACAGGGCTTTAAGGCACACCAGACGGGCACCTTCAAGTTGGGTCTCTGCCTCGGCCAGTGGGAAGGTGATGCCCTGATTAACGGCCAGGGGTTTGCCAAAAGTCACCCGATCCTGAATGAACTGCCAGGTTTCGTCGAGGCATTTACGGGCCACGGCGAGACACTGTAGACCGATTAATGCGCGGCTGAAGTCAAAACCCTGCATGACCTGAATAAAGCCTTTGCCCTCGTCCCCAACCCGATAGCGGGCATCTACTCTGACGTTGTCAAAAAAAATTGAACCGCGACCTACGGCTTTTTCCCCAAGATCATCGAATCGGCCCCGCGTAATACCTTCAGCGTTTAGGTCGACGATAAACGCGGAAATTCCTCGAGCTTTGTCTTCTCTACTGCCGGTACGTGCAAATACCAGATTAATATCAGCCTGATCCGCCATGGAAATAGACGTTTTTTCGCCATTCAGTATGTACGCGTCACCATCGCGGACAGCGCTCAGCACCAGATTTGCCGCGTCGGATCCTCCACCTGGCTCCGTAAGCCCGATACAGGCGAGGATTTCCCCGCTGCACATTTTGGGAATGATTTCGTCGACCACATCTGGTTGTGCGTAACTGACGATACAACTGGACAGTAAAGAGTGATTGATTTGCACGTAGGCTACGTTCATATCGCCTTCGGCGATTACTTCGGTAATTAAGCCGGAAGTCAGTACGTCAAGGCCGCTACCGCCATGTGCTTCACTGACTTCTGGTGCGATAAGACCCAGCGCGCCCATTTGCAGAATAAGCTCACGGCTGATTCGGCCCTCGCTTTCCCGGGCTTTGTATTGGGGGGCGAGTTTCTCCGCAGAAAATTTCCTGGCGCTGTCGAGCAGTGACTCCTGAAACTCGGAAAGACCAAAGTGCATGTCAGTGCTCCGGCGAATTTTACGGGTGAGAGGGGGAGCGCATCATAAAAATACCCCATACATGTGTCAATAAAACTTGATTTTATGTTTAAACCGGTCATAAATTGGCGTATATTCTGAGGAATTCAACATAAGAATAACGTATAGCAAAGGCTGGCAACCGGTGAAACAAACACAATCGCAGAGTAACGAAATTCCCCACAAATTATTTTTTCGGCTCTATCAGGTGCTGAATCTTTCGCTGCGTAAGGCCACCCAGGTGTTGCGAGAAGTCGGTATGAGTCCGCAGCAGTGGTCGATCCTGGACTCGTTGTCGAGGCCGGATCTGGTGGAGGGCATGACTGTTAACGGCCTGGTTGCTTACTTGATGGTCAGTCGCCAGAGCTTGAACGGCGTGCTCAAACGTATGGAAGAAGCTGGTTATATCGAGCGAGTGGTCAATCCTGAAGACAGCCGTTCGCGGATGGTGCGCCTCACGCCCCGTGGTAGACAGGTTTGGGAGTCTGCCGGCGCACAGGTGAAGCTGTTTTACGACGACAGCCTCAAGCATATGACTGAGCAGGAGAAGCTGGACGGTATTGCTTCGCTCGACCAGATACTTGCCAATGTTAAGAAGTTCTAGCTTGAGCAATTCCTGTCTAGACAGTGTCAGCTCAGATCATTCCAGATTAAAGAACGCTAGACCAGACAAATCTGGGTTAATAACCTTCGAGACCACGTCGGCACATCGTTTGCCGATGCCACTAGTCTAGCGCCAAACCCCATTTCCCTGGTGCACCGTTGTGGATTACTCGCAAGACGAAGGATGGATGAGTCGAGCCCTGGAGTTGGCCGCACGGGCTGGCGCAGCCGGGGAAGTACCCGTGGGCGCGGTGATGGTGCGGGAAAATCAGTTGCTGGGAGAAGGCTGGAACTGCCCAATTAGCAGAGCAGATCCAACCGCCCATGCCGAGATTTCTGCACTGCGGGCGGCAGCGTTAAGGGTTAACAATTACCGACTGCCGGGGTGCACACTGTACGTCACGCTCGAACCTTGTGCCATGTGTGTTGGTGCGCTGATTCACGCACGGATTGAGCGGCTGGTCTTTGCCGCAAGTGAACCCCGTGCCGGAGCCGTGCACAGTCGGCTGAAGTTGCTAGATGAAACGCACTTCAATCATCAGGTCATATGGCGGGGGGGTGTTTTGGCTGATCAGGGGGCGGCGTTACTCAGCGAATTTTTCCGGAGTAGACGCGGCGCGAAGGTGCATGAACGCGGCTCGGAACCGAAGGTGTGATCCGTCCGTAGCGTTCGACCGAAGTGACAGCTGATACGGCTCAGAGCGGTAGCCCGATATCACCGCCAAAACTGTCATCCAGCGATAAAAGCTTACCCGGCACACTCTCCGTCCTCGTTCTGGTGCGTTGTATATCGTGCCACTGAAGTATGGTTCTGAAATGGCGAATATTCTGCACATATTTGACCGATTCACGACCACGAGCATAGCCGTACTTCAGTGTGCGGTAGTGCTTTTTTTGTTGCAGTAAGGGCAGGTGTTGGCGTACATCCCCCCATAAATTCGGGTTACCCCCAAGCCGCTTTGTTAGCGCCCGCGCATCATCAAGGTGCGCAGGTCCTATGTTGTAAGCGGCCAGGGCAAGCCAGGAACGGTCAGGTTCGGTAATGGCTTTTGGCAGGCCCTGCCTGGTGCGGAGAAAGTACTCCGCACCGCCGCGGATGCTTTGTTCGGGATCGAGACGATCTTCGACATTGAGCCCAGCAGCCGTGCGGAGCGTCAGCATCATCATGCCTCTGACACCAGTTGGGGATGTCGCGTCAGGATTCCAATGCGACTCCTGATAGGCCATCGCAGCCAGCAGGCGCCAGTCGAGGCCGTATTGTTCGGCGACTGTTTCGAACAGAGGCTGATATTCAACCAGCCGCTGGTTAATACGACTCATCAACAACTGTGAACCGCCGACACTAAATTCGTCGGTATGCCCGAAGAACTGGTCTTTGAGTCGTTGCAAGTCGCCGCTGGCCGCATAGTCACGTAGAAAATTGTTAGCAGCCGTGAGCAGGCTGGCATCGCCATGTTTGGGGAACGCCCAGCCTATTGCTTCATCTGTGGTCAGGTCAAAGGCCGCGCGTGCTTTGGGATAGAGACCCCGGTCCAGGGCGAAAGCCGTGGAATCAACGACGGCGTAATCGGCCTTGCCCTCGTGAACCAGCTGCATTAACTCCAGCATCTCTGTATCGCGCAGTGCCTGCCACTGTAACGTTGGGTAATCTGCTTTTAACAGCCTGAGCCTCTCTTCGTGAGAGCTGTTGGCAACGACCAGGATGCGTTGATCGCCAACGTCGGCAAGGCTCTTTGGGCGCTGTGTGGCGAGCCGATACACCAACGTCTGGCGCACTGAGTTGTAGGGTGTGGAAAAGCGTAGCCACTGTTTGCGTTTGTCGGTGACAGTCAGGCCGGCTCCCGCAAAGTGTCCCCGGGGCCCACCAATTGCGTTGAACAGGGCATCGAGGTCATCAATCAGCGTCACTTTGAGCTCTACGCCGAGACTTTCTGCCAATGCCCTGGCGAGGAAATACTCGAAGCCATTTTGGCCTTTGGCATCCTCGAAATAAGTTGTGGGACCGACGAAAGTGATAATACGCAAGACCTTGTCCCGTTCGATGGTTTCCAGAACCGTGGCGGTGCGACTACCGACAAGTGTGAGGCTAAGCGCAATGAGTATGGCTGCCGTCAGCAGCAGGTGGGTCCGTTTTCTAATGATCAGCAAGCGCAGTTTCATGCTTGATGGGTGACTGCTATCGTCATAGGCAAATCCAACCTGAACAATTCCCCGCCATTGTAACGGTTTGTAGCGAACTACAAAGTTTGGTGGTCCGAGGTGTGAAGTAGTCGAAACTACGGCGGCTAGATCAACAGCTTGCTAGCAGTTGGGGTATCTGCCCGCGTATCGTCGGCAGGGCTGGCCAAAGCCTGAAAAACCTCGCAGGTTTCCTTGCCTTTCCGTGACTCCAGGTGCACATCAAATCCCCAGAGACGCTGTATATATCGAAGGACATCGGCTGTTGATTGAGGCTCGATAGGTCGATTCTGGTACATGTTGTGGTGTAAAACCAGTGATCGGTTACCGCTGATATTGGCATCGACGACTTGTATGTCTGGTTCACGGTTGCTCAGATTGTACATACCCGCCAGGGTATCTCTGATGTGTTGGTAGCCGGTGTCATTATGTATCGCGGACACTTCCAGGTGGTCTTGTTCGGTATCGTCGAGCACAGTAAACAGTTTCAGTTCGCGAATTAGCCGAGGTGACAGGAATTGTTGAATAAAACTTTCATCCTTGAAATTGGCCATCGCAAAATGCAACGTTTCCAGCCAGGGGCTGCCGACGATATCGGGAAACCAGTGTCGATCTTCCTCGGTCGGCGTTTCACAAATGCGGCGGATGTCGCGCATCATGGCAAAACCCAATGAGTAAGGGTTGATGCCGCTAAAAGCAGGGCTATCGTAAGCCGGTTGAAAAACCACATTAGTGTGCGATTGCAGAAATTCCAGCATAAAACCGTCGGTGACCTGCCCGTTATCGTGCATGTCATGGAGTAGCTGGTAGTGCCAGAAACATGCCCAGCCTTCGTTCATCACCTGGGTTTGACGTTGGGGGTAAAGGTATTGTGCCATTTTACGGACGATACGAACGATTTCTCGTTGCCATGGTTCCAGTAAGGGCGCATCTTTTTCAATAAAGTACAGGAGATTTTCCTGCGGTTCGGCTGGGTAACGTTTAGCCAGCTTGTCCTCGGGCAGTTGGGCCGCGCGGGGGATGGTGCGCCACAGATCGTTGACCTGTTGCTGCAACATCTCCTCGCGTTCGTGCTGGCGGGCCTGCTCTTCTTTTAACGACGGGGGATAGGGGCGTTTATAGCGGTCAACACCGTAGTTCATCAAGGCGTGACAGGCATCAAGTACCGACTCAACCTCGCCAATACCGTAGCGTTCTTCGCACTTAGAGATATAGTCACGGGCAAAGACCAGATAATCGACGATGGATGCTGGATCTGTCCACGTACGGAACAGGTAATTACTTTTAAAGAACGAGTTATGTCCAAAGCAGGCATGGGCAATGACCAGAGCCTGCATGGTTAATGTGTTCTCTTCCTGGAGATAGGCGATGCAGGGGTTGGAGTTAATGACCAGTTCATAGGCGAGGCCCATATGGCCGCGACGATAAAGCTTGTCGGTATTGATGAAGTGCTTGCCGAAAGACCAATGGTGATAGTTGATCGGCATTCCCACCGATGCGTAGGCGTCCATCATCTGTTCAGAACTGATTATCTCGATCTGGTTGGGGAAAGTGTCTAGCTGGTAGCCTTCAGCGAGTTCGCCGATCACCTTTTCAAAGTGTTCGAGCAGCTCAAAACTCCATTCTGATCCGGCGCCGACAGGTTGCTGTTTGCTTGCGGTTGTCACGCGGTTTGTTTCCTGAATAATTTGCGCAGTATTGGATAAATGTCACGCGTGCCCGTGATGTGCTGCATGGCGAAAAATTCGGGGTGCCTGGTTTCGAAGTCGACATAGGTTTGCCACAGAGGTTTATCGGTGCGGGAGATCTCGACGTAGGCAAAATACTGTAGCAGTGGCAGCAGTTCGGTCAGTAATTGCTGGCAAATTCGCCCATCTTCTGGCCAGTTGTCGCCGTCGGATGCCTGAGCGACGTAGATATTCCACTCGTTCACCGGATAGCGCTGGTCAATGATTTCCTGAGTAAGTCGCAGCGCACTGGAGACCACGGTGCCGCCGCTTTCCCGAGCGTAAAAAAAATCCTGTTCATCCACTTCGCTGGCCGTGGTGTGATGGCGGATAAAAACAACATCGGTTTTCTTGTAGTGGCGGCTTAAAAAAAGGTAAAGCAGTATAAAAAAACGCTTGGCCAGATCTTTGGTCGTCTGATCCATGGAGCCGGATACGTCCATGATGCAGAACATCACGGCTTTGGAGCGCGGTACAGGCTGGTGTATGACCTGACGGTAGCGCAAATCAAAGTCATCCAGAAATGGAACGCGATTTATACGTTGGCGTAGCGCATTGATTTTCACCTCGAGTTCAGCCAGTAATTCGGGTGTCGTGGTCTGATCCCGCTGACGAATTTTTTGTTCTTCAAGCAACCCGCGTAATTCGCTTCGCTTAGTCGCGCTCATGGCGATCCGTCGGGACAAAGCGGCTTGCATAGACCTCACAATACTGATGTTGGCCGGTGATCCGGTATTGGTGAAACCGGCGCGGACAGTTTTGTAATCGTTACTTTCGGAGAGTTGCTTGCGGGTGAGGTTGGGCAGTTCCAGGTCTTCGAACAGCAGTTCAAGAAACTCCTGTTGACTGATTTCGAAAGCGAAATCATCCAGCCCTTCACCCTGATTGCCGGCTTTGTCCTGACCCCCGCCGCCACCTTGTTCTGGCCGTGGCAGGTGATCGCCAGCACCAAACTCGCGATTACCGGGGAAAACCCGCTCGTGACGACCGCCATGACCGTGACGGAACGATGGCTCCTGGGTATTTTTAGCCGGAATTTTGATCGATTCACCCTTGTCCGTGTCGGTGATACTGCGATCTTTGAGTCGATCTGCGAGAGAACGACGTATCTCTTCACGATGGCGGCGCAGGAAGCGCTGACGATTTACTGCACTTTTGTTTTTGCTGTTCTGACGACGGTCAATCAGAAAGGCCATGGTTTCTTCCCGTTTACGGCTGTCATTGCGATTTGCGAACTCTTAAATACCATTCTGAGAGCAGTCGTACCTGTTTCTCGGTGTAGCCTCGATCCATCATGCGGTGGACAAATTCCCGGTGTTTGGATTGGTCATCAGCCGAAGCCTTGGTGTTGAAAGAAATAACCGGCAGTAAATCTTCGGTGCTGGCAAACATTTTCTTTTCAATCACCAGGCGCAACTTTTCATAGCTGGTCCAGCGAGGATTGTTGCCCTGATTATTAGCTCGGGCCCGGAGCACAAAATTGACAATTTCGCTGCGGAAATCTTTCGGATTACTAATGCCCGCCGGCTTTTCGATTTTTTCTAGTTCGTCGTTGAGGGCGGAGCGGTTAAATATTTCGCCGGTTTCAGGATCCCGGTATTCCTGATCCTGGACCCAGAAATCTGCATAGGTTACGTAGCGGTCGAAGAGATTCTGGCCATATTCTGAATACGATTCGAGATAGGCGGTCTGGATTTCCTTGCCGATAAATTCCACATAGGTCGGCGCCAGAAATTCCTTGATGAAGTTCAGATAACGATCATGGGTATCTTTGGAAAATTGCTCCTGTTCAATCTGATTTTCCAGGACATAAAGCAGGTGCACCGGGTTAGCAGCCACCTCTGCCGAGTCAAAATTGAATACCTTGGAGAGAACTTTGAAAGCGAATCGAGTCGACAGGCCGTCCATTCCCTCATCGACACCCGCGGTGTCTCGGTACTCCTGGATGGATCTGGCCTTGGGGTCGGTGTCCTTCAAATTCTCGCCGTCATAGATACGCATTTTAGAATAGATACTTGAGTTGGTGGGCTCCTTCAACCGAGACAGTACGGCGAACTGGGCCAGCATTCGCAGTGTATCGGGTGTGCAGGGAGCCGCACTCAACGAACTGTTGGCGAGTAGCTTCTCGTAGATTTTGATCTCCTCCGCCACCCGCATGCAGTAGGGAATCTTGACAATGTACACGCGGTCGATAAACGCTTCATTGTTGCGATTGCTCTTGAATGCCTGCCATTCCGCCTCGTTGGAATGAGCTAGCACGATGCCATCGTAGGGAATGTTGCCGATGGTTTCGGTGCCGTTGTAATTGTGCTCCTGGGTGGCAGTGAGCAGGGGATGTAACACTTTTATGGGCGCTTTAAACATCTCGACAAATTCCAGCATGCCCTGGTTGGAACGACAGAGCCCGCCGGAATAGCTGTATGCGTCCGGGTCATGCTGTGAGTATTCCTCAAGCTGTCGGATGTCAACTTTGCCCACTAAGGAGGAAATATCCTGATTGTTTTCATCGCCTGGCTCGGTTTTGCACACGGCAATCTGATCCGCCCTCGACGGGAAAACGCGTGTTACGCGAAACTGACTGATATCGCCACCGAATTCGTGGAGGCGTTTTACTGCCCAGGGTGACATGCCAGCACGCAGGTACCGTGTTGGAATGCCATATTCTTCGAGTAACAGTTGACCATCCTCTTCCTTGTTGAACAGCCCCAGTGGCGACTCGAAGACCGGTGAGTCTTTCAGGCAGTAGATGGGGTAGGCTTCCACAAGCGACTTGAGCTTCTCGGCGAGGGACGACTTGCCGCCCCCAACGGGGCCTAGCAAGTAGAGGATTTGTTTTTCTTCTTCTAATCCCTGTGCGGCATGACGGAAAAAGCTGACGATGCTTCCGACCGCCTCCTCCATACCATAGAATTCTTCAAACATTTTGTAACGCCGAATCACTTTATTCGAAAAAATTCGACTGAGGCGAGGGTCCTTTGCGGTATCCACCAATTCTGGTTCGCCGATTGCCAGCAGCATCCGTTGCGCAGCGGTGGCGTATACTTCCGGCTTATCTCGGCATAAATCCAGATATTCTTGCAGACTGTATTCTTCTACCTGGTTGCGTTTGTACTTGTCCTGATAATGGCTAAATAAAGACATGGGTACGATCCTCAAGTCAGTGTTCGGCACTCAGTTAGACATTCAAATTAGACACCTGGCCTGAAATTATTCTGCAATAAAAATGCCTCTTTTGTCCGCGACCTTTTAGCTTTTTTTTGAAGGCATCAGTGGATCATTAGTGTGGCGTAAAAGCTTGTGGGAATATTTTCGTTGAATAAGCGTCACTTCTGGGGCTGGTGTTTCGATCAGGGAGCTATTTGAAGTGAACGGGTTTTCGTCGCCATGATGTTGGTTATGTGATAAACGCAGAAGAGGTCTTATTGATAGAAAAAAAAAGACTAAAGCGGCGGCGATCACGATACCGAGGGGGACGCTCAGGCGTCAGCAATCCGCCACTTGGCCGGTCATATTGACAAAAAGTCGTCGCGGGTGGCAAATAATGGACGGCAAATCTTTTAAACTTTCCAGGCTATGGCCAGCGGCTGCCAGGTCAGGCTATTTCAAGTACAATGGCGCGGTACTTTCATCCGCCAGCTTGTAGAGATTTTTTAATGCTGACCCTTCGCGGCGCCCCGGCACTGTCCTCTTTTCGCAAATCCAAGCTTTACTCTACCCTGACCGAAATGGTTCCGTCCATTGAGGGCCTGTACGCCGAATTTGTTCATTTTGTTGATATCTGCGCCGATAAAGCGCTACCTGACGCCGATCTGGCAACCTTGACCGCGTTACTGGAATACGGTCCCAGCGCGGTCAGACAATCTCCCCAGGGCCTGGCGCTGCTGGTCGTTCCGCGACCAGGTACGATTTCGCCGTGGTCAAGCAAGGCAACCGATATAGCGCACAATGTCGGTTTGCGGGCAGTGAGGCGCATAGAACGGGGCGTTGTCTATCATCTGGCTAGCTCTCGGCCATTGACTGCGAGCGAACTTGGTACAGCGTCAACGCTCCTCCACGACCGCATGGTGGAAGTGGTAATGGCTGACATGGGGCAGGTCGAACAGATTTTTGCGACCTATCAGGGTCGGCCAATGGTGACGATAGATATCCTGGGGCAAGGTCGAGGCGCTCTCGCCGTTGCGAACGAGGCGCTTGGCCTGGCGCTGGCCGACGATGAAATGGACTATCTGTTTGACAACTTCGTTACGCTGGCGCGCAATCCTACCGACATCGAATTAATGATGTTTGCTCAGGCCAATTCTGAACACTGCCGCCACAAAATCTTTAATGCGAGCTGGACGGTGGACGGTGCACCGCAAGCCCACTCGTTATTCGCCATGATCAAGAATACACGTGAGCAGCATGGCGAGGGCGTGTTGTCCGCCTATTCAGACAATGCAGCGGTGATAAGCGGCAGCACGGGTGGGCGGTTCTTCCCCGCCAGCGATGGCCACACCTATGCGTATCATCAGGAACCTGTGCATTTGCTGATGAAGGTCGAGACCCACAATCACCCCACTGCGATCGCGCCCTTTCCTGGAGCAGGTACTGGTTCGGGGGGTGAAATTCGCGATGAAGGCGCAGTTGGTCGAGGTTCTAAGCCCAAGGCGGGTCTCGCCGGTTTCAGCGTTTCCAATCTGCGCATCCCGGGATTTATCCAGCCCTGGGAAGACGACTACGGTAAACCGGAGCGAATTGTCTCGGCGCTCGATATCATGCTTGAGGGTCCCATCGGCAGCGCTGCGTTTAATAACGAATATGGTCGCCCCAATCTTTGTGGTTATTTTCGCGCATTTGAAATGACCTTCAACGGTGAGCGGCGCGGCTATCACAAGCCGATTATGCTGGCCGGTGGCTACGGTAATATCCGTGAGGATCATATTGATAAGCCGACGTTTACGCGGGGCCACAAACTGGTGGTGCTGGGTGGGCCAGCAATGCTGATTGGCCTCGGAGGTGGTGCGGCCTCCTCGATGGCGTCAGGAGCGAGCAGTGAACACCTGGATTTTGCATCTGTGCAGCGTCAAAATCCGGAAATTGAGCGACGTTGCCAGGAGGTTATCGACCGATGCTGGGAGCAGGGAGCCGACACGCCCATCGCTTTTATTCACGATGTTGGCGCGGGTGGCTTATCGAATGCCTTCCCTGAACTCGTTAAGGATGGCGATTGCGGGGGGCGATTCGAGTTGCGAGATATCCCTAATGCAGAGCAGGGCATGTCACCGCTGGAGATCTGGTGCAACGAAGCTCAGGAGCGCTATGTGCTGGCGATTGCGCCGGAGAACCTGTCCCGTTTCGAAGCGATCTGTCATCGTGAGCGCTGCCCCTATGCCGTGGTTGGTCATGCCACCGGGGATAAACACCTCAGCTTGAGCGACCGGAATTTTGACAACACGCCCGTTGATTTGCCAATGTCGATATTGTTCGGCAAGCCACCCAAAATGCAGCGGAATGCTGAACGGCTAACAGTGACCAGCGACGAGTTTGCAACAGCAGGCATTGAGCTGGCGGAGGCGCTTACGCGGGTTTTGCATCATCCAGCTGTCGCGAGCAAGAGCTTCCTGATTACTATTGGCGATCGGTCTATTACCGGTATGGTTTGTCGCGATCAGATGGTTGGTCCCTGGCAGGTGCCGGTCGCCGATTGTGCCGTTACCACGGTAACCTTTGATAGCTACGCCGGGGAAGCGATGGCAATGGGTGAGCGTACGCCACTGGCGCTGCTCAACGCACCCGCTTCGGGGCGAATGGCGATTGGCGAAGCGATTACCAACATTGCGGGCGCCCGCATCAATAAGCTCGGCGACATTAAATTATCTGCTAACTGGATGTGCGCTGCTGGGCACCCAGGAGAGGATGAAAAACTTTACCGTACTGTCGAAGCCGTGGGCCTTGAGCTTTGTCCCGCGCTCGGCATCGCTATCCCGGTAGGCAAGGACTCTATGTCGATGCGCACCGAGTGGCAGCAGGACGACGCGATCCGCACGGTTACGGCTCCCCTGTCATTGGCGATATCCGCGTTTAGTCCCGTGTTAGATGTGCGCAAATCGGTTACGCCTCAGTTGCGCGCGGACCTTGGTGAAAGTGAGTTGCTCTATGTCGATCTGGGCGCGGCTAACAATAGACTGGGTGGATCTGTGCTGGCTCAGGTTTACGGTCAGTTGGGTAGCGAAGTGCCGGACGTCGATCGCCCCGAGTTGCTGACGGGCTTCTTTACGGCCCTGCAAAACTGCCTTGAAGATGGCCAGGTACTGGCCTATCACGATCGCTCAGACGGCGGTTTAGTGACCACATTGGTTGAAATGAGTTTTGCCGGCCATGTTGGCATAAGTATCCAGCTGCCAGATACCGGCGACTTGCTGGCGACATTATTTGCTGAGGAACTGGGCGGTGTGTTGCAGGTTGCCACCGATCATGTAGACCACGTGCTTGCTCGTTTCGGCGCTGCCGGGCTGGATGGGATGATTCATCGCATAGGTGGGCTGAACGATGAGGATGTTGTTACGATCCACTGGCAGGGTGAGCGTGTATTAGCAGTGGCTCGGGCTGAGTTACAGCAAACCTGGGCCGAAACAAGTTATCGGCTACAGGCCATGCGCGATAATCCGGATTGCGCTAGCCAGGAGTTTGAGCAGATTGTAAGGGACGATCCAGGTTTGAATGTTCGCCTCGGCTTTGACCCCAACGAAGACGTCGCAGCGCCGTATATCAACGTCGGTGTCCGACCCCGGGTCGCTGTGCTCCGGGAACAGGGTGTCAATGGCCAGGTGGAAATGGCTGCCGCTTTTGATCGTGCTGGCTTTGCGGCCGTCGATGTTCACATGAGTGACATTATTGCGGGGCGCGTCAATCTTGCTGATTTCAAGGGGCTTGCGGCCTGCGGTGGTTTTTCTTACGGGGATGTTCTCGGTGCCGGAGAGGGCTGGGCGAAAACAATCCTCTATAACCGTCAGGCCAGCGACATGTTCGCGGGCTTTTTTCAGCGCACGGACAGCTTTACACTGGGTGTTTGCAACGGATGTCAAATGTTATCCAGTCTGAAATCGCTGATCCCCGGCGCGGAGTTGTGGCCACGATTTGTGCGCAATACTTCGGAGCAGTTTGAGGCCCGTGTAGCGCTCGTCAAGATAGAGCCGTCGCCATCTGTATTGTTGACGGGGATGACGGATACTTATTTGCCTGTAGCGGTTGCCCACGGCGAAGGGCGGGCGGAGTTTGCGGGGGATGACACACGGCAAGACCTGGATAAATCTGGCCTGGCGGCTTTGCGTTATACAGATAACCTGTTGCAGCCAACCGACGCCTATCCGGCTAACCCCAATGGCTCGCCAGGTGGTTTGGCTGGCTTGACCACGTATGATGGTCGGGTGACCGTTATGATGCCGCATCCCGAGCGGGTCTTCCGTGCAGTAACGAATTCCTGGCGCCCTGATGACTGGCGGGATGATGGTCCGTGGCTGCGCTTATTCAGAAATGCGAGGGTATTTATTCAATGAGCGAACATATTGTAGAAATAAACGAACAAAACGCGCAGCAGATCCTTTTAGAGGAATCTGCGAAACGGCTGGTAGTTATCGACTTTTGGGCCGACTGGTGCGCGCCCTGCAAGGCGCTGATGCCGGTGCTGGAAAAGCTCGCCAATGCATATAACGGTCAGTTTTTGCTCGCTAAGTTAAATGCTGACGAGCAGCAGGGTATTGCCGGTCAGTTCGGCATTCGCAGCTTGCCCACCGTGATTTTTATGAAAGATGGTCAACCCATCGATGCCTTTCAGGGCGTGCTGCCGGAAACCGAAATTCGCACCATGCTGGATAAACACTTACCCAAACCCTGGGACGCTATGTTGGCAACAGCCCAGCAAAAACTGGGTGAAGGCGATTTTGCCGGGGCCCTGACATTGCTGCGCCAGGCCTACGGTGATTCCGGGCAGCGCTTTGATATTGCCCTGTCGCTGGCTTATACCTTGATGCAACTAAACCGTTGCGATGAAGCCGTGGAGGTAATGGAAGCGATCCCTCTGGCTGATAGAAATGCGGATTACGAGCAGATACTGGCGCAGATTGAGCTCAAGCGGGAGGCTGGCAAATCACCGGAAATTCGGGCACTGGAAGATCAACTGAATAACGATCCGAACAACCTGGAAGTGGCCTATGAGCTGGCCATCAAGCTTAGCCAGGACAATCGCTTTAAAGAATCGCTGGAGTTACTGTTCAGCATCCTGAAAAGCGATCGCGAGTTTAAAAATGGGGGCGCGAAAAAAACCTTCCTTGACGTGTTAAAAGCCCTGGGAAAAGGCGATCCGCTGGCAGTGGATTACCAGCGCAAGTATTTTAATATGCTCTACTGAGCTAACTTTGCGGCGTGAGTTTGAACGTATGGGCCACCGATAATTAGTAACCACCGGTCCGCGAATTCTAGCCCGTAACCTGTATTGTCTGGAGGCTCGCAGTAACCGTGTACAAGCTCTGTTTTTATGTGCCGGAAAGCCATCTCCAGGTGGTAAAGAATGCGCTGTTTGCGGTCGGAGCGGGCCGCGTTGGTGAATACGATCGTTGTTGCTGGCAGGTTTTTGGTGAGGGGCAATTCCGACCATTGCCCGGCAGTAATCCCCACCTCGGTTGTCGCGGCGAACTGACCACTGTTGCCGAGTACAAAGTCGAAATGGTCTGCGACCCGTCAGTTATCAACGCCGTAGTCGACACCCTGAAAATGACCCATCCGTACGAAACGCCTGCTTTTGACGTGGTTAAAGTGGAAAACTTTATCTGACCGCATTCCCGGTCGCGATCGCGTCGCCGAGAAGCTGATTTCGAACATCGTATTCCTTTGATCTGGAACAATTTTTGTTGCATCAACAGCAGTTTTTGTTGTACTGCGATTGTAAATATCCGTCTGAACCCCACATATAGGACATTGTTTAATTGCTTTAGACGAGGTCTTTAATGCGACAGGAACGTTTAACCAACCAGCTGCAAAATGCTCTAGCCGATGCCCAGTCACTGGCGGTAGGGCGTGATCACACGGCTATAGAGCCGGTGCATGTTATTCACGTCATGCTAAACCAGCAGGGCAGTGGTGTGCGGCCGATGCTGGTGCAGGCTGGGTTTGATCTCAAGGGCCTGGAAGCTGACCTTGAGCGACAACTCACTGACCTGGCGCAACTCAAATCAGCAACTGGTGAGATCAGTATTTCCCCGGCCTTATCGCGTCTGCTGAATCTGGCTGATAAGAAATCGCAACAGCAGGGTGACCAGTTTATTTCCAGCGAAACCGTCCTGCTGGCAGCCCTGGACGACAGTGGTAATGTCGGCAAAGCGCTACTTAAATTTGGCGATCGCGCGCGTCTGGAGGCTGTTGTGCAGCAGGTGCGGGGCGGTGAAAGCGTCAACAACCCGGAGGCGGAGGAAAACCGACAGGCCCTCGATAAATACACCATAGATCTCACCTCCCGAGCCGAGCAGGGCAAGCTTGACCCGGTGATTGGACGTGATGACGAAATTCGCCGAACCATACAGATCCTGCAACGTAGAACGAAGAATAATCCGGTATTAATTGGCGAGCCAGGGGTTGGTAAAACAGCGATTCTCGAAGGACTTGCGCAGCGGATCGTTAATGGTGAAGTACCGGAAGGCTTGAAGGACAAGCGGGTGTTGTCCCTGGATCTTGGTGCGCTATTAGCTGGCGCGAAGTTCCGTGGCGACTTTGAAGAGCGCCTGAAGGCTGTGTTAAATGAGCTGGCCAAGCAGGAAGGTCGGATCATTCTGTTTATAGACGAGCTGCATACGATGGTTGGGGCCGGCAAGGCAGATGGCGCCCTGGATGCGGGCAATATGTTGAAGCCAGCCCTGGCGCGGGGCGAACTGCACTGTGTCGGCGCGACCACGCTGAATGAATATCGTCAGTATATTGAGAAGGACGCGGCGCTGGAGCGCCGTTTTCAGAAAATCCTGGTTGAAGAGCCCTCGGAAGAGGATACCATCGCGATTCTTCGTGGGCTGAAAGAGCGCTATGAAGTTCACCATGGTGTCGATATTACCGATTCGGCAATTATTGCTGCGGCACGTTTGTCCCAGCGTTATATCACTGATCGACAACTCCCCGACAAGGCTATCGACCTTATTGATGAAGCCGCCAGTCGCATCCGCATGGAAATTGACTCCAAGCCGGAGGAGATGGATCGACTTGAGCGTCGTCTCATTCAGTTAAAGATAGAACGGGAAGCAGTTAAGAAGGACAAGGACGAAGCTTCGCAAAAGCGTCTCAAAAAACTCCATGAGGATATCACCGAGATTGAGCAAGCTTACGCTGACCTGGACGAGGTGTGGAAATCTGAAAAGGCAGCCCTGCAAGGTTCTGCACAGATTAAGAGCGATCTGGAGCAGGCACGACTGGATCGCGATGCGGCGCGCAGGGCCGGTGATCTGGCGAAGATGTCTGAATTACAGTACGGCGTCATTCCGGGCCTCGAAGCGCAGCTGGCCGCGGCAGGCAGTGTGGAACTTCGCGAAAAGCAATTGCTGCGTAACAAGGTTACCGAAGCGGAAATTGCCGAAGTTGTATCCAAGTGGACGGGTATTCCAGTATCGAAAATGCTGGAAGGCGAACGGGACAAGCTATTGCGTATGGAAGACGCCCTGCATCAGCGTGTTATCGGTCAGGACGAGGCAGTGATTGCGGTGTCCAATGCTGTGCGCAGGTCGCGTGCGGGCTTGTCTGATCCCGGTAGACCTAATGGATCCTTTCTGTTTCTGGGTCCGACCGGGGTCGGTAAAACGGAGCTGTGTAAGTCCCTCGCCGCCTTTCTGTTTGATAGTGACGACGCCATGGTGCGTATCGATATGTCCGAGTTTATGGAGAAGCACTCCGTTGCGCGGCTGGTCGGGGCGCCGCCGGGTTACGTTGGTTATGAAGAGGGCGGTTATCTGACAGAGGCCGTGCGTCGTCGTCCCTATTCAGTACTGTTGCTTGATGAAGTGGAAAAAGCGCATCCCGATGTTTTTAACATTTTGCTGCAGGTGCTCGATGATGGTCGCTTGACGGATGGTCAGGGTCGGACGGTTGATTTTCGCAACACGGTAATTGTTATGACCTCAAACCTGGGTTCCGACATTATTCAGAATCTTGCAGGAGAGGATAATTACGAAGCGATGAAGGCTGCGGTGATGGATGTAGTCGGCAGCCACTTTAGACCCGAATTTATTAACCGCGTCGATGAGGTGGTGGTCTTTCATCCGCTGGCGAAAGAGCAGATTCGAGGTATAGCGGAATTACAGCTCGGCCTGCTCAAGAAACGACTGGCGGAAAGGGAGCTGAATTTCCATGTCAGTCCCGAAGTTATGGACCGGATCTGTGATGCGGGTTTTGACCCGGTCTATGGCGCGAGGCCGCTCAAGCGTGCGATACAGCAACTGATTGAAAACCCGCTGGCGCAGCAGGTGCTGGCCGGTGAGTTTGAACCTGGACAAACCATTTCTGCTTTACTGAAGGAGGGCGAGCTGGTTTTTACTGCCGAAATGTAAGCGAAATTCTATAAGGATAAACGTTGCAGCCGGGCTTGGGTGGGCGCTGTCAGTTGAAGTAGGAACGACCTCGTCTGGCTTGCTCCCTGTGACACGTCGGTTGCCCGAGCGGGCCCGGTGCTCTGTCGTTCTGTTGTTGAAACTAAAATCCCTGATTCGCTTATCAGTGGCAGCTATCGGTCAATTACTTGCAATATTCCTTGATGCGCAGTTCCGTTTCTTTTTTCATTGCTGCGTGTTCATCGGGGGTGAGATAGCGGTCATCGCCCGTTTCCTTGTCGTTGATGCGGACATGGGTGCGGCTATTGAGCGTATCCAGATTATTGCGCGCATTTGTGCAGTTCTTTTTGTCCTGTTCACGGGCCTTGGCCAGTTGCTGTGGGGTAGCCGGAGCGCTTTCCGGTAGCTTGGTCTTTTGCTCGCCCTGTTGCTCTGGGTTATCGGTCTTCGCGTCAGGCGTGGGCTGGCCAGACTGAGATTGGGTTTCCCCAGTCTGAATCTTGATGGTTTGAACTGCCCGGTCATCTGGCGCTCGCGCCGTGTAATGGGTTACGCCCTGATCGTCAGTCCACTTGTAGTATTTCCCGGCATTCGCCCCGAGGGCAAAAAACGTCAGCGTTAAAAAAACTGTTAAAGCCTTCATGACCTGGTACCCCGTCCTGTATGTCGACTGCTATATTACACATTTTCGGTCTGGCAATATGTGCGATATTTGACATTCGGCACATTGGCGGATTGAGACGCGATTGATGCTGGCCCTTTCGTGGTTGACTAATGCCCGTTAAATCGGTAACTTGCCGCCGTCACGGGACAGCTTTCCGTTTTTTTTGAACACGTTCTAGCAACCAGATGGGCGAAAACAGCGCGCGCTGGTCATCTACAGTAAAGGTAATGTTACCCACATTGCCCTCGGCAGTCGAAACCACGCTTAGCGTTGACTGCGGTGTTGCCAAGCAAGCCACCTGTGATGCCACAGCGGTCACCCATTCCGGTTAGCGGAATCGCTCCTTTATTTGAGGGTATGGCTAGTGGAACTTCTTTCTGGTGGTGAGATCATTGTCCGTGCATTGCATGATGCCGGAGTCAAGCATTTGTGGGGTTACCCTGGCGGGGCTGCGTTGCATATCTACGATGCGCTGTTCACGCAGGATGATGTCAGTCATATTTTAATGCGCCACGAACAGGCGGCGGTCCACGCGGCTGATGCCTATGCCAGGGCGACGGGCCAGGTTGGTGCGGTACTGGTTACTTCGGGGCCGGGGGCTACCAATGCCATTACTGGCATAGCGACTGCCCATATGGACTCCATTCCGATCGTGGTGATTTCGGCCCAGGTGGTTCAGGACAAGATCGGCGAAGATGCCTTCCAGGAAACCGACATGATCGGTGTTTCCCGTCCCATCGTGAAACACAGCTATCTGGTGAAAAATATTGCGGACCTTGCAGAGACCATCGCCAAGGCATTTTATATCGCCAGCACTGGCCGACCTGGACCGGTGGTGGTAGATGTGCCCAAGGATGTCACTGACCCTAATACCAGAATCCCTTATCGCTACCCTGAGCAGATCAAAATTCGCTCCTATCAGCCGACCAGCCGCGGGCATTCCGGGCAAATCAAACGCGCGGTAAGCCTGCTGCTGTCAGCCAAACGGCCGGTCATTTACACCGGCGGGGGGGTGGTGCTGGGCAACGCTTCGGTGCAGTTGACCCGGCTCGCAAAAATGCTCAATTACCCCGTCACAAATACGCTGATGGGTCTGGGTGGTTTTCCCGGTACGGACAAACAGTTTTTGGGCATGCTGGGTATGCACGGTACTTTTGAAGCGAACACGGCAATGCATCATGCTGACGTTATTCTCGCTGTTGGCGCGCGCTTTGATGATCGCGTTACCAATGACCCGGATAAATTTTGTCGGTCAGCCAAAATTATTCATATCGACGTAGATCCGTCTTCCATCGCTAAACGGGTGCCGGTCGATATCCCCATTGTCGGGTCCTGTGATGCAGTGCTTGACGAGATGATTGAGCAACTGGAAAGTTCAACAGAAAAGCCCGACGCGACAGCGATTGCGGAGTGGTGGCAGCAAATTGATGATTGGCGCGAACGTCATGGTCTGTATGTTAAGCCTCGTTACGAACCCAGTGACGGACAGCTGATTAAGCCTCAGGACGCGGTAAAGGCGCTTTTTAAAGTGACCGGAGGCAAGGCGTATATCACCTCGGATGTTGGTCAGCATCAAATGTTTGCTGCCCAGTACTACCTGTTTGATAAACCGCGGCAATGGTTTAACTCCGGGGGGCTGGGCACCATGGGTTATGGCCTGCCAGCGGCGATGGGTGTGCAAATGGCGTTCCCCGATGCGCAGGTTGCCTGCGTGACGGGCGAGGGTAGTATCCAGATGTGTATTCAGGAGCTGTCTGCCTGTACACAACACCAGCTACCGGTAAAAATTATTATCCTTAACAATCAGGCCCTGGGTATGGTCAAGCAGTGGCAGGATATGCAATACGGTAGCCGTTACTCGCATGTGCTTTATGAAGACTCGTTACCCGATTTCGTCAAGCTGGCGGAGGCCTATGGACATATCGGCATGCGAATTAACCATCTGGATGAACTCGAAAGTGGGTTAGAGGAATGTTTCAGCCACAAGGACCGCGTGGTGATTCTGGATATTAACGTCGATCCCGACGAGCACGTCTATCCCATGCTGGTTGCGCCCGGCTCAATGAAGGACATGTGGCTGAGTAAAACGGAGCGTACCTGATGAGACGAATTATTTCGATTTTGCTGGAAAATCAGCCAGGTTCGCTGTCTCGGGTGGTA
>JBFJZC010000010.1:0-21533 GCA_041622295.1 Porticoccaceae bacterium | reverse complement strand
GGTGTGCGCAGCTCATGGGCAGCGTCAGCAGCAAATTGTTTTTCGCGCGCCAGAGAAGATTCCAGACGGCCTAAGAGCACATTTGTCGAAAGGACAATTTGCTCTAACTCCCGTTTCGGTGCGCCAAACCCGAGTGGACTCAGGTCCCCCGCCTGCTTGGTGCCCAGCTCCTGCGCAAGACTTCGCAGCGGCATGAGTCCTCGCCCAACAACAAACCAGACCAATAAACCGATGACAGGAATAGCCATCAAGATCGGCAAGATGGATTCCAGTACCACATTTTCTGCCAGGGTATAACGAAGGTCCATCCTTTCCGCAACCAGAACCCAATAGTTGTTTGTCTGGTCATAGTGGCCGACGGTTCGCCAGCGATAACCATTAAAATTATTGTAATCAAATCCCGGCGATAAAGGCGCTATCGCAGTGACAGGAGCGTTGGACGACAAGACCTTTATTTCACCATTCCGCCAAACCTGAAAGGCCGTATTGCTGGCGTGGTCAATACTGGTGACGGCACTTTCGCTGTGGATGTTGGCGATCAATTCCGCAGTCTCCAGAAGTTGGTTATCAAACGCCAGTTCTGCCTCCCGCATACTGGACTGGTAGCCTTGCAGGGCCGCGAGAAAATTGGAAAGGGTGATTGTGGCCAGAATAACTGCGACCAAAAAAACACGAATAGACTTCACGCCCGGTTGACCTTATACCCCACACCGCGCACGGTTTGAATTAAGTCTGGGCCCAGTTTTTTTCGCAAATGATGGACATGAACCTCCAGCGCGTTGCTGGCGATTTCGTCACTCCAATCGTAGAGACGGGCCTCTAATGTGTTACGCGTCAGTACACGGCCCGCATTTTCCATCAGGCTCTTAAGTAACATGTACTCCCTGCGTGACAGCTCAACGGCTTTGCCACCCAGGGAAACGACCTGGCTGGTGGTATCAAGGCAGACGTCCCCCAGGGTGATCTCATTGGTTTTTACAGTACTCAGTCGACGCTCAAAAACACGCAGGCGGGCGAGCAGTTCGGTCATTTCAAAAGGCTTGGCGAGATAGTCATCGGCGCCGCTGTCCAGGCCGACCACTTTATCGTCAATGCCGGATCGCGCGGTCAAAATTAATACAGACAGGTCTGGATGTGTTTTACGGCACCGCTTCAGCACCGTAATACCGTCCATGTCAGCAAGGCCCAGGTCGAGAATGACTATATCCGGCGTTTCGGTGTTAATGACGTGGAGCGCAGCCTGTCCAGTCTCCACATGGTTCACCACATAACCCTGGGGTTGCAGGGCTTTTCTCAGTGCGCTGGCGAGAGAGCGATCATCCTCGACCAGTAATATTTGCATCCCTCACACCTTTTTATGCTATTAACCTGCGACGCCAACTAGCCCATTAATCGCGCGGAGCCTGTAAACCAGCCTGGTCCTGAATCCAGGGTCTCGCGCTATTTTTTTAGCTTCTTATGTACCGTGGATAATGCCAGAGCAATCTCCTTTTGTCTTCCTGCATCAGCCAGTGTGCGATGTGGCCGTGGCGGCGCCTGTCGCGCCCTGACCAGGTATGTTTCCGCATCCTGGTAACGCTTCTCACCAATCAGGTACTCGCCATAAAAATAGTTGCTGTCAATGCCCTGGGGATTTATCGCCAGCGCTTTTAGCAACAGCTCCTCAGCTTTATCGTGATCACCGAATCCCAGTGGCCAGCCAGGCACTTTGAAATACAGTGTCCCCAGACTGGTATAGGCCGAGCCGTCAAGTGCATCCGGCTCAAGACTCAGGGCTCGTTCCAGATCGACTTTAGCGGCCCTGGCATATTTCAACGCCCCCAGGCCACCTTTTACGCCGGCATACGTTGACTTGATAATACCGCTCCATATCCACACTGGCGCCGCGCCAGAATATTGCCCTGTCAGCCTCTCAGCATCATTGATTAGCGTTTCGAAAGCCTGCACCTGGGGTTTGCTCTGTAACTCATAGTTAGCCTGAGCCCAACGATGTTGTATGGCCAGTATTTCTTCATCAATACCGCTGATAACATCCGTGCCGGCAAAAACGGTGCCCGCCACGAAACAGCACAGCGAAACGACTGCTAATCTAACCCCAGTCAAACCCCTCATGTCTTATTACTCCTCAAATTATCTTGCGTATACTGGTGAATAAGCGGTAATTTTTTGACCAACGCATTGTCTACGAGCCTGGGAAACAGAGCATTCAGCCGCACAAATAACTTCTCCGGCCAGCCCATATAACACTGCATTTTTTTTCCGGATAAAAGACCTAGCAGCTCATGAGCAACCCGATCCGGGCTGTCCGTGGCGTTGCCCAATGCTGTGTTCAACGCGCTTACCGCACTGGAATTCAACTCTGTTCTGGTCGCCCGCGGTGCCAGATAGAGAACGCTGACCGTCGTATCGGCCAACTCACGCTGCAGCGCTTCAGTAAAGCCACGTAACCCAAATTTGCTGGCGCAATAGGCTGCGAAACCGGGATGCCCGATACTGCCTAAAATGGAGCCTATGTTGATAATGACGGCTTGCTGGCTCTGCTTTAGGAGGGGTATAAGTTGCTGGCACAACAGCATTGGTGACAGCAGATTAGTCGATATGATCTGCTCGACGCTGGCTGGATCCTGCTGATCATAAAACTGAAAATCAAGCGTCCCCGCCGCGTTGATCAAAATATCCACACCACTCTTTTGGCATTCGGCCATCACTGCACTGCGCCCGGCAACGGTATTGATATCAGCTATGACCGAACCATGTTTCCCCTTTAGCTGGTGACTTAGCTGCGCCAACTTTGCTTCATTGCGCCCCACCAGCATCAGTTGTGCACCGTGCGCGTCCATCACACGAGCAATCGATTGCCCGATACCCCCTGACGCGCCGATTAATAAAACTTTCCTGTTTTCCAACCGCATAGTTACCTCCAGCGCTGGCAACGAAATACTCAGCTTTCGCTGGGCTTTAACGAACGAAAAATGTCGCCATAAAGTTTATAAAAAACTCTAGCGCTTTGAAGGATGAGATCCTGCTCCTCAGCAGCCTCAATACGATCCATTTGTTGCTGAAAAAACTGTACGTGGTCCTGATCGACAGAACCATGAGAATACAGGTAGGTAAAAGCCGACTTGGGCAGCGCCAGGGCGTCACGAATACCACTGGCAGCCTGATCGGCAACGCTGACACTGGTGCCCTCAAGAACATGCACCATACCGAAAAAGCCCAGGGGATTGACACGATGAACCATGTCATAGGCATAACTCACCATCAGTTCGGTACTGGTATGTGGTTTACTGTGCCGTACCGCCGCCTTGTCAAAACCACAGGCGACAATATCGTTAAGCACCCACTCC
The DNA here is from genome assembly GCA_041622295.1 of Porticoccaceae bacterium. Classification (GTDB taxonomy): domain Bacteria; phylum Pseudomonadota; class Gammaproteobacteria; order Pseudomonadales; family Porticoccaceae; genus HB2-32-21. The sequence goes on along the minus strand of JBFJZC010000010.1, from coordinate 18,186 downwards.
TGATGCCCCAATTCCTCCTCAATATACTCGGCGACAGCAACTCGTAACCATTCCTTGCTTTCCGGCAATCGCGACCCCACCGCCATTAGCAGCGGCACGGTATGTTTGACGTGATGATAAGCCTGCCCCAGAAAGGCAACGTAGTCATTAAGGGTAACCTTGCCACACCGACTGTCGTTAATCAGGGGAGCAGATAACAAGTGCAAACGCTCCTGTTCAGTTTCACGCTGCAGGATTTCGAAAAAACTCATAGACGTTCCTCCGTTTGGTTTGCGTCGTTTAATTCACGCCGTTTGCTGTCCTCCAGCTGAGGAGCGCTATACATGGTTTCGATCTGGTGGCGATAGCGGGCATAGATCGCCTGCCGCCGGGGACGCCCGTTATTGGTTGTCAGGTTTTTTTGCGTCGCGAGGGGCTGAAGGACACCTGTCCATCTGGTCACCCGCGCATAATCAGGCAACTCACTGTTCGCCGCATCAATCACCGTCTGTATTTTTTCAGCCGCTTCATCAGGCCGGCGTGGCGTAATCAGCGCGGTGCAGTAGGGTTTGCCGTCGCCGAATACCACGCATTCGGCAATGGCGGGATTGGCCAGTATTTCGCTCTCCACCCATTCGGGGTTGATATTTCTGCCGTAACTCGAAATCAGCACATTTTTTTTGCGACCGCTAATATGCAGAAATCCTTCGTTGTCGAGGTATCCGATATCACCGGTATAGATCGCATTGGCGCCCCAGCTTGCCGGCTCGCCAAGATAACCCTGCATAGCATTACCAGTAACGACGATTTCGCCATCCCTTATATCTATACCAAGATGTGGTAGCGGTTTGCCACAGCTACCCGAACGTTGCGCGGCAGGCGTGTTGAGACTAACCACCGAGGCACATTCAGACAATCCATAGCCCTCAAACGCCGGGATACCGGCGGCATGTGCCTGTTGCAGTAAACGTGCGGATACCCTGCTGCCGCCAACAGCAACAAACATCAGTGAGCGTGGCGCTTGCCAACCCGCGTTTGCGGCAGCGACTAATACGACCAGCAGTTGGGGCGTCAAAATGATGCTGTTCGGCTCAACGCGACTGATAACGGCGCACAGTTTTTTAGGGTTAATCGCGGAACTGCCCGAAAAACCTATTTCGCCGAGACTGGGCAAAAACACCTCGCCACCGGCCAGTAAGGGCGTGTAATTACCGGCAACATTTTCCAGCAGGGTGCTCAGGGGCAACAGACACAGGTGGCGCGGCTGATTCAAGCCTACCGCCCTGGCAAGGGCCCAGGCCTGCGTGACTAATTGCTCGTTACTTAAACACACACCTTTGGGCGCGCCAGTCGAACCCGAAGTAAAAGTGATTTTCCCGGTATGCTCTGGCAGCACCGCGCCTGGGTTCATCTCCCGCACTCGGAGCAGGGTAAAGTCATCAACACACGAAGGCTGTTTGGCCTGTATGCGGTTGGCAGACAGGCCAGACAGGCCTGCAAGCCGCGCGGGATTATCAGCAATAATGGCGTCAATCGGCGTGGTGTTGAAGATATGCCGCAATTGTCCGTCAGAAAAAAAAGCCGGTAATGGCACGAGGCAAATACCGGCCTGCTGGCAAGCAATATCAACAACCAGCCAATCGACGCTGTTGTCTGCATAGAGCGCTAACAACCTGACATTGTTGTCTCGCAGCTCTCTAATCAAGCGCTCGCAACGCACCGCCAGTTGGTCTGCGGTCAACGTTGTCCTGACATCTCGAACAACGACGCGCTGACCCTGGTCGGACCGCTTAAGCTGTGAAAGTAGGTCTATCATGCGCACAGATTCGCTGACACAAAGTTTTCGCCAACGCGTCTACGCGGCGTCGGTACAGCGACAGTACAGTTGCCGAAGTGTTGTGCTGCTTTAGTGCCGCAAGAGCAGGCGACACTCGACCCGCAACAACGCGAGGCTTGCAGTTATAGTAAATACCCCAGTTAGAAGCACCCGTATTATTCAGCGCGGCAGGGTTAGCGTCGCCGAGCACCGTCAAATCAATACCCAGGCGTCGCACTGATTTTTCGACCTGTGGTGTCGCGGTAAATACCACCCAGTCAAAACCCGCCTTCTGCAAAATCGCCGTTACCGTAATAAATAACAACTGGCTCGAACCCCGTCTGGTTGCCACCAGATTACCTATTTCTGCGATAGTGCGCCTGTCAACAACCCCATCGGCATGCTGACTGATCTCCTCTTCAATAGGTCTCGCAAAATATTGCTCAAGGAATAGACGACTGTGAAGGGCTGACCTGACACCAGCCACCGCGGACAATTTCCCTGCACAATGTAAGCTGAGCAGTTCAGGCATAAATTCTAGAATGTTCGCACCGTAAGCAGCACGAAACTGTGCAGAGATATAACGCTCGACAACCTGTCTATCCTGCGGCGCATCGGAGTACCAGTGGAGCGATGGCAATGGCGATAGCACTCGGCAAATACTCCTGGGAACCGGCGGACGAATGTCCGTCAGAAGTGGTGCGTAAGTTGATAGCGTCATCGTTTGCTCCCATCAAGCCAACTGCGGCTTTAGTGAACACTAAGGTACTGGACGATGCTTAAGGGAAACTTAATCAGCGCTACAAGTAGACCAGAAGCTGTCGACACACCCTGAATCACCGGCTACGGGCAGCGTCAGCATCAGGGCTCAATGAATAAAAAGCGAAAGAGTGGGCATCAACTTACCAATTTTTTTTATTTTCAGCCGATAAACTTGTGCAGCATCAGCTTGCGCGTCCGTTGCGGTATGCCATGCTTTCTGCTCTACCATTGCCGCTGTGGACATAGGCAATGTGAGCTTGTAATCCGCATCGACATAACCGATGGTATTCCACGCCGCAATAATAGCCTGTTCACGGGCTTCTCCGGCCAACAACAGTTGGCCATCGGAGTAATCGCCCGGTGGATTAGTCACGCCCAGCTGTTGCATTACGATAGCCGGGATATCCACGTGACTGGACATACCGGTGTAGGCCATAGCCGGGGCGCCAGGCAAATGGATGATCAGGGGCGTGCGGATTTGCGGATTGCTGTACTGGGAGTTATGTCCCCAACGGCCGTCTTCCATAAACTCTTCACCGTGGTCGCCGGTGACGATGACGATGGTATTGTCGAGAAGATTGGCCTTTTTCAGTGAATCGATAACACGAGAAAATTGACTGTCCAAATGGTTGCAGGAATTTATATAGCGGTTTTTGATTAGACCAATATTCTTTTTGATATCAGTGGCGATATAGTCGAAGTCATCAAGATAATTTTCTTCGATAACGTTCTCAGGTGGGAAGTAATAATTGGCATGGGGTGACTCAAAAAACATAAAGGTCATAAACGGCTGGTCAGGCTTGCGTGCGCCAATAAAGTCCAGCAGGCGAGTTACGTTACGCTGGTCGCGCTGCCATCCAGCTCCAGCCGTATCTGAGACTAGTTTTTCTTTGGCTATGGCCGAAAAAATGGTTTTGTCGAACTCTGGGTAAGTGAATTTTGCGCTGGTGAAAAATGCAGTCTGGTAATTCAGCTTCTGGATGGCATCAATCAGTACAGGTGAACGACGCTCGCGGAGGAAGTTGAACCAGTATGACCCGGGTAGCCCATAGAACATACCAAACAGCCCCATGCGTGTGCCATTACCGGTACTGTAGTGCTGTTTGAAAGAAATATTTTCCTGGGCGAATTGCCATGTATTTGGGGTTATGCGTGGGTCAAGCATGTCCCAGCGCCAGGATTCTGCTACTAACCATACTATGTTGGGCAGGGTCTTTTTTGCTTCATAAGTAATAGGTTTTAATGGGTAATTAAGCTGGCCCGGGTGATTTTTCACCGTCAGCCGCTGTTGCTTGTGCGCCTTATAACCCATCGATTTTGCTAACGTTCGAAAGGACATCGGCACGTAAAGGGGATAACGTTGCGCTGTCGTCAACACCGCCAGATTATTGTCCAGGATCGCAAATCCGTAACTGGTTTTTTCGATAACTGTCGTTGCTAAAAATAACGTCACGATTACCCAGCTTAGATACCTCACAAGGCGAGGACGTATTAGTTTAGACAGCCATCCGCCCAGCAACCACGAGCCCGCAACCGACAACAACAACACCAAACTGATGACTCCAGCGCTCACAAAAGTACTGCGAGGTACGCCCATGGATTCCAGCCCACCAGGCGTCATCAGAATGTTTAGTACAAAACCATTGATGTGGAAGCCGTACAATTCGAAGATGTAGAGGTCATTGATCAGTAGCAGAAGTATTACCCAGGCAACTAGCGAAAACACCACACCGTGCCATCGAGATTCGCCAAAGCGTTTGCACACCAGATAACTTAAGTAGAGCGGTACGAGATACATCACCGCATAGGAAAACGACGCGACAAGCGCGAATAATCCCGTCCAACTGTAAAGATCATCGGTCCATCGCAACGCATACCAGGCAAGTAAAGCCGTGATGCCGACTGCCATGGCGCTGAAAAATAGCGGGAAGGATCTTTGCAAATTTACGCTTCCTTAATAGGGCATCCATACAGCTGATTCAATCGCGTTCATCCGGACAGGAGATGTGTGGTCGCTTCAGCAGGTCTCAGGACGCCCGCCATTACTGTGGAGGCGCTAAGATTAGCGGTTGGACCTTAAGGAAGACTTAAGATCGAGGCGGGACAAGGCGAGTAATTCTAGCAACCAACATATACTGGAAGCGTAGCGGCAGGGGGCACAGTCCAGTTGCGCAGTCACGAACACTTTTAATCCCGCAGCTGGAATCGAGCAATACGAAATGGTTTGCTGCGTATGGGAAAGCGCCGAAACACCACCCCGATGAACGGAGCTGTTCGACAAACCGCTCTCGTGGTGCGGAAAATAGAGGCATCATCTAGTACGGCCCTGGTTGCGGGAAGCTGATACTTAACCTTCTCTAAATGTCTGAGGCTGTAAATGATGCCGATGGAGTAACTTATAGAAATCCGTCCGATTTCGATCGGCCAACCGTGCTGCTTTGCTAACATTCCCGCTGGTAATACGTAGCACCCGCACTAGATAGTCGTGTTCAAAGTCGGATTGCGCCTTTGCCAAGGGCGACAGTCGATCAGGTCGACTGCGCAATGCCTTGAACACGAGGGTGTCAGAAATTACCGGCGATACGCTCAGCGCTGCCACATACTCGATGACATTCAACAGTTGACGCACGTTGCCAGGCCAGGGCGCGGTCGCCAATACTTCCATCGCCTGTGGCGAGAGAGTCTGGGCCGCACATTGAGGACTACGACGTTTGATCGCTGCGAGAAAATGGTTGGCCAGCAAGGGGACGTCATCAAGACGATTACGCAACGGCGGCAGTTCCAGCGTAACGACGTTCAATCTATAGTACAAATCCTCGCGAAAACGCTGCTCAACGATCATTCGCTCCAGGTTGTCATGTGTCGCGGCGACGATTCGCACATCCACCGTGGTGGTTTTTGCCTCGCCCAGACAGCGCACATGGCCGTCCTGCAAAACACGCAACAATTTGGCCTGAAACGGCAATGACATATTGCCTATCTCATCGAGAAACAGTGTTCCTTTATGTGCAGACTTAAACAGTCCCGGACTCGCCTGATCCGCGCCAGTAAATGCGCCTTTGCGATACCCAAATAACTCAGCCTCGAGCAGCCCCTCTGGCATGGCGCCGCAATTAACCGCCACAAAGGGCTGCATTTGTCTTGGACTCGCCTCGTGAATAGCTCTCGCCAGTACCTCTTTTCCCGTACCGCTCTCACTTTGTATTAAAATACTGACATCACTCTGCGCAAAATGCAGCGCCGTATCCAGCATCTCCCTCATTCGTCCATTCTGGGTAATAACGCTTTCCTGCAATTTGTTCACAGATGTCCATGTAGAATCCAGCTTCAACGAAGCTTGATACTTTAGTGCTTTATCCACCATGGCACACACTGCGCGAGCGTCATACGGTTTCGTCAGGTACGCAAAAACCCCTCGCTGCGCTGCCTCCACCGCGTGAGGAATGGTGCCATGTGCGGTTAAAATGATAACCGGGAGCGTTGGCAATACCGCCTGTATCTGGACAAAGAGGGCCATCCCGTCCATATCAGCCATTTTTAAATCCGTGATTAACAAATGGGGCTGGAACTTCTCCAATACACTCAGCGCTTCGCGGCCACCAGGCACGGCAATTACGTCACATTTTCTCGACTGAAGGCGCAACGTTAACAGCCGGCAAATATGCGGGTCATCGTCAACGACAAGAATCCTAGGGTTTTTCATCAGATACTACCTCCGTGTAAGGTTTACTTAGAGCACTTTCCTTTTTATCAATATTTCGTTCGAGTTTATTAAGCAGAAATAGTTTTTTCTCTATCTCCTTGGATTTCTTAATCTGAATAAGGTTCTGTTCACGTTGACGTTGCAACAAAGCATCTAGTTCAGCGTAAGAACGTCGCAGTTCAATGTGTTCCTTTATATTTTCTCTAAACAAGTTGAGCAGCAAGTCGAGTCGCTGACGACGGATTTGAGGCGACTCGGACACATTGATTAGTCGTCGCTTAACCTCCTCGCTTTCTTCATTCGCCGCTATCTGCCTGTCCAGTAAAATGTACTCGAAGAGTGAACATTCATCCAGCAATGCATCTTCGTCAACTATTTTTTCGGTGAGCTCATGCAGTCGCGCCAATTTTACGGGAAGCGCTTGCCCAAAAAATGCTGGGTAACTGGACCACAGCGCTGGGCATTCCCTAAAAACATTTGCTTCGTCCTGCAGGTAATCATGCTTCGTGGACGGTGTGCTAACAGGCGTGCATGCAAGCGATGAAAACAACCATGGGATCACGATCCACTTCCAACCTGCTTTCCCATTCACGATGGTTGCTTCGCCTCGTCGGCAGTTTGTATAGCCGGGATAGTGAACTGCACGTGTGCCCCACTGTCGCAATCAACTGCAAAATAGACATCGCCCCCGTTACGTTGAGCGTAATACCGGGCTATCGCAAGCCCCAGGCCAGATCCAGTTCCAGGCGCGCCTGAGAGCTTTTTACCCTGGTAAAACGGTTCAAAAACCGCCTCCATGTCTGCTGGATTTATCCCCGGGCCTTGATCCGTAATTTCCACACTCGCCTGTTGATTCTGGATCTGCGATACGATTGAAAGCACACCGCGCCGGGGTGAGAAGTTAATGGCGTTGGATAACAAATTATCGAGGATTATCCGTAGCTGAGGTGCCACGCCCTGTACCGGCGCTGACTGTAGATCTGCTGCGACATTCAGTTGCTTTGCCTGCAGGCGCAGCCTTTGAGCCTCTAACGACTCCACCATGACCTGCCGCAGGTCAACTGTCTCCTTAGCGGTAGGCTGCCCTTCAATCTCAAGCCGGTTAAAATTCAGCATGTCCGTTAACTCGATCTGAAGACGTCGCGCGTTGGAGAGTATGATGTCAACCACTTCCGTCTGGGCGGGTGACAGGCTGCCTGTTACCTCATCGCTCAACAACTCTATGCCTTCCCGTATCGACGTCAGCGGTGTTTTTATTTCGTGGGATATAGTCTGGATAAACCGGGTTTTATAGAGATCTGTCGCCCTTATTTGCATGCGTAACCAATCAAGTCGTTCACCCAACTGCTGTACATCTCGCGGCCCGGCAACGGCAATCGGCACATTAAATTTACCTTCGCCAAGCTGCCGTATGGCGCGCCCCAGGCTGTCCAGTGCGCTGGAAATCCAGAAGCTGAAAGCAACAGCGGCTATTAACGCGAGTGGAATTAATGCTGTGGCCTGCCACACCAGCACCTGATGAACCCGATCAATTTGCGCGCTAATCCGGGCATGCTCCTGCGCAATGCGCCGAGCTACGTAATACGGTATAACTGCGGCATACTCGGTCAAACGAACCACCGGTTCTGGTAAGGTCGGAACCACAACTTCCGTTTGCAATCCTTCCATACGCCTGAACACTTCTCGCTCATGCTTTGTCAAAAGCGCTATTTTCTGCATCAGTTGGCGATCGGCGCCAGGAGTGGTAAGCCGCGCCACGGTTTCTGTAAAGCGCGCCCGCTGCTTTTTGTATCTGACCAGCAAACTCGCCTCCCTCAACACCCAGTACTGACCTATGGTGCGTTCCATGCTTGTGGTTTGTGATGCCAACAGTTGCGCTGCCTCTGCGCCCTGAGCGGTGTTGGAAACTATTGCTTGCACGTAACGAGACAATTTACTCACTTGATAACCAGCGCTCGCGGAAGCGCCGATCAGAATAAGCACAATCACTAAAAAGCCAAGCACAGTAATTTGCCGAACGGATGTAGATGGTTTGCGCAACGTAGCCATGGTGATGATTGTGCCAGTTGTAGCGGCGCAGGGTAGATGTCGCTAATTAGAGACATCAACAGCCCTCTATAGCCAATTTGGTCTATAGGTCAAATTATAGACCCTCATCTGGATAAACGTGCGACAAGAAGCGCGTTCCCATTCTCAACATTGGCTCAGGGTGTTGCCCCGAACAGACATCTGGCCATCGCTAAATTCAACTACTTACATATTACCGGTGCTTACACTGTCTCCATCGGACGACATGCGGGCCAGCCCTAAAATTGATAGCAACCAATAACTATATGAATTAAAAGGAATTAATCTGTTTTCCTTGTCTGGCACCGTATTTGCTATGTCGTATTTGCTATCCGCGGCACATGCAAAGGCCACGGAAAGCCCAAGGCAAGGCAAGGCAAGGAAAGGAAAGGAAAGGATATTGATAACAAGGGAACTGCAGACGAGGTACCCGAACGGCTTTTTGGAAGGATCATTCGTTCGATCCACGCTATGTGCCGGTCTACCGGCATCGCGCAGGCGCTACTTGTTGGGCGTGACCACGTATCAGGCCTGGCCCCACGAACTTTTGATAGGCATCTCAAACATGACAAAGGATGTTACCCATGGCTCAGCAAAAACCCACCGATTTAAACATCAAAGTTACCGTTCAGCTTCTTGACGCCTCCAAAGCAGACGCGCCTAAAATTTCGGCCTATGCCTTTTCCAGCGAAGGCACGCTGCTAGGCACAGCACCTGTATCCCCACAGGGTACTGCCAACCTGCAGATAGCGGCAACCGCCAACGATACAAAAATCCGTATCCTCGCGGGACCCCAGGAGGATAAAGATAACGTTAGCTTTTCTAACCTCCTGCGTAGAGGAGCTCAGGAAAAGTCACACCTTCTCGGGACCACGAAAAGGAGCGCGGAAATTAATTTTGTCATTGCCTCTTCCCTCTGGCACTGCTGGTTACACAGCGCCTGTTTTGTACGCGGTACGCTGAACAAACGGATCCTGGTCGGCGGTACCCATGTGGATTATCCAGTATGCAAAGCGACCGTCGAGGTCTACGAGGTAGATCCGCTGTGGATATTGATTCCACGTTTGAACGATAGCGTAATAGAGCAATTACGCGACCTGATTTTGCGACCCCAGCCCCAGCCCGACCCGCGACCAGACCTTTTTCGCGGCACGCTGCCTGGACAGGACTTAAGGCTTCCCGACCGCGCGCCGACTACCAGACTAAATCACGCAATACCTGTCTGGGGGCCATTGCCTCAGTCATCTCCTGCCCATCCGGAACTTCCGTACCTCGCCAGGCAGGGCAGTCGATTGCAGCTGGAGCAGGCCCTGATCGCTAACCCTGTGCTGGTTAGACATCTGCTCTGCCTCCATTTCCCGCACCTTGTGACCATGCAAAAAGTGGCGACTGCGCTAACTGATGAATGTGGGCATTTTCATACCCTGTTTTTCAAGGGTTGTAACAATCCCGACACCCCTGATCTGTATTTCAAGGCCCACCAAAAATTGTTCGGCTGGTTTGATGTAACTATTTATGCGCCAAAACCCATTAGTTGCTATACCCACTGGAATTATGTCTGTGGCACAGAAGTAAACCTGTATACATCCCATCCCTGGGCACAAACCTGTAGCCCTTGCCCACCCATAATCGGCCCCCACGGCCATAATCGCTGGGTAGCATTTATGGCCATCGGGGCCCATGGCCTAAATCATATCCATGGGACGTCCGCTGACCTTCAGCCACAGGTCACAACCAGCAACTTGGGCCTGACCCGGACCGGGGCTCCATGGGGTGGCACCCTCCTGCCACGCCTGGAGTTTTCCAACGCACTACAGGATACCGGCGCCGTTTATTACCGCTTATCGTGGCGGCGTAATGCTGGCAATAACGCCCTGCCGAACTATCTACCCATGGATTCAGGCGTCAAGCGGTATTACCGATACGATGTACCGACACCGACTGGCGATATGCCTGCCTGGTCACCGGAGTCGCTGGGACCCTTTTCAGTCGCCGATGGCGGTGGCAGTGAAATACCTCATTTATTCAAAATCCCCTACCCTTCCGTTGCGCCCAAAGGTGTGTGGGATGTACCACCTCATATCACAGAAATAAAGGAACACTTCGCCAGCTCAGCCTTCCCTACCAACGAAGCTGCACCGGGGATAACCTTTGATGACAACGGTAGCCCGCAGGGTTCTGACAACAGCGGCAAATTCCAGATTAAAGTAGATCTGTTTAACGCTACCGGTCAGCCCATCGATATCGGCGCGCAGAATATTGTCTACGCGGTACCTGCTGATCCAGATGAAAGCACCGGCGTCATCAACTCCACCAACGCCGCAGATCTGGGGCTGGTACACGGCAACAGCCTGATTATTACCTTACACATTGATAACAACCGCTGCTACGCCGGCATTAATGCGCCAACGATCAACGGCGCTGAAGCCGATCCCTGCTGTGGCGTGCTCGTGTACTCCCCTGCCGATACGCTAACCATGAGCTGGAATCCAACCCATCCCAATGGCTTTGCCACACAGCGATTTTTCGTTAAACGCGGCACCAGTGACGTCATCAACACCGGGTGGACGCCGGTCAATGCCAGCGGCAGCCCTATCTCAAAGACCGTCGACGACATGCTTACCGCTAACCCGGCCCCCGGCTGTGAAGATACCGATTGCCCGGTCGCTGGCTTTGCGGCGGATCTCTATGTCGATGCTCTCGCTACTGACGGGTGGACGAGTAATCTTGGCTACGACGATCACGAAATCCGCGCATTTGTCCTTTCTAACGTCTGATGCAGGAGGTTTCTCAGCGTGTCCACCAATACAGTGAGTAAAAATATCTGTTTACATCAAGGAGACCAGTTTCATGGCTATTTCAATCAATAGCGCCACCGGCAATATTGTCGCGGGTGGTGATGCGTCCGATGGCGATCTGGTGTTGAAAAGTAACGAGGGCGACAATCGCATACGCCTCGACGCTGGCGGCGGCAATCTGTGGCTTGGCGGCAATGGCGCCGATGGTGACCTCGTGCTGTACCGCACCAGCGGTGACAATTCATCACTCGATCAGGCAACCCTTCATCTCGACGGACAACAGGCAAATATATTCGCGGGTGGTAATGGCGCTGACGGCGACATCGTGCTGAAAGGCAACGAAGGACAGGAGCGTATTCGACTTGATGCCGGTGGTGGCAACGTCTGGCTTGGCGGTAACGGCGCAGACGGTGACCTGGTGATCTTTGCGGCCGGTGGTGATAACACGACGCTGGCAGATGCCACCATTCACCTCAACGGTGACGCCGGCGATATCATCCTACGCAACGCAGACTGCGCAGAAGATTTTGAAATCGAGGTTGGGCAAAACGCCGAACCGGGCACCGTCATGATTATCGGAGAGCACCTCCGCCTGCGTACCAGTCACCAGGCCTATGACCGTCGCGTCGCGGGTATTGTTGCTGGCGCAGGCGTTTATAAGCCTGGCATTGTACTGGGTCGTCAAACCAATGCACAAAATGCGCTGCCGATTGCGCTGATGGGCAGGGTCATGTGCAAGGTAGACGCCAGTTACGGTGCAATAAATGTCGGCGACCTGCTCACTACCTCACCCACGCCCGGGCACGCCATGTCAGTTCAGCAAACTGACATGGCGTTTGGCGCGGTTATCGGCAAAGCCCTGGGAAGCCTGGCAAGTGGGCAGGGTCTTATCCCCGCGCTCATCGCACTCCAGTAGACACAAAAAGGACAACCATCATGGCTACGCTCAGCCTCAAGTCAGTCTCTGCCTCATGCCTGGGAGTGACGCCCAGCCTTTCGGTAAAACGAGATGTCTACGGTTATATATGGGGGCCGATTGATCGTGAGCTATCCCTGCGTAGTCACCTGCAATTGATCAAAGACGATGCTTTCAACCTGTGCATTTTTCTGGTCGGGCATGAACCGGGATTTGCCGGTTGGTGGTCTCAGGCGGAAGCCCAGTCAATGCAAATAGCCATCGATGTCATGCGTAGCCTGTATGCACAGACCGGCGTTGGTGTGCGGCGCCTGTTCTGGCGCTACATCGATACCGACGAGGCGGCCGGATACTGGTCAGTGGACGCTGGTGAGGCGACGGATCTCACCGAAGACTTTACCGGCCCCAATGACGGTATCGACGTGTTTTTTGTCAAGAATGTCAGTGATGCTGGCGGCTGGAGCAACAGCGACGGACCCTGTGATAAGGACGAAAAAGGCGAGCGTACAGGCGCGGTACTCGAGCTGCGAGCCGACGACTGTAGCGCGGGAGGCAATCTCTGCACAGGGATTCTATTGGCTCACGAAGTCGGTCATTACCTGACACTCAAACACGCTGGCAATATCACCAACGTCATGGGAGACGATTCAGATGGCGATGGCATCGGTTCTATCGACAACACCAGCACCAGGCTAAACAACAACCAGGGCAATAAAATGAAAGCGAGTTGTTTTATTCGCCCGCCCTGTTGATGGAGAAGTATGATGACTGAGCAGCAGGCAGATACGCGATTTTCGGATAGATTGAAAAACATTGTCGCCGCAAACCGGATTGATTGCTGTAGTGACTTACCCAGATTAAACAAAGACGAAGTCGCCTATCTTCGTGGCATTCTCAGCGGCACGGTGGACACTGCGGAAGCTGTCGACAACAAGCGCGCCATGCGGGTTCTTGCACAGGCCGACCCCTCAACCGACTCCGCATTAATACTGGAACAAATTCTGAGCAATACAAAAACCCGCATCCAGCTGCGGGTCTCGGCCGCGGCCGCGCTTGGCTTGTGCGCAACAGGCGAAGCAGAACAGGCCCTGTTGAAGAATATCAGCACCGGCAACCGTTTTCTCAGAGCGGAGATCATCAAATCTCTGGGTAAGATCGGCTCTGCTGATGCAATGCCGGAATTAACAAAACGGGGGCACGCCGACGATAACAATGAACGCCGCCTTGCGATATTCGCCCTCAACACCATCGCGTTTCGAGAAAATCTGGACGCAGGCCTTTCGTTATCTGGTTTTGATTGGTCTTCCCAGACCATGACACCAATCTTAGGGGACGATCTGGCTACAGTTATCGGCAATATCCGCGGTGCCACCTACCAACTGCTCCCGAGTCCGGAAATCGGTTTTACCGCGCCCTGTGGCGGCTCAGCACTGTGCGTCGTTCTCAATAACGTACTGAAACGGGGAGTGTGGCTCGATACTTTCCTGTCCCGTCCGCTCCTGGCTGGTTTGTTACTTGGCAAAGCCAACGATGTTTCTTTCTATACAGTCCGCTGTCTGTTGATGACGCGGCCGAATAAAACCGGCTTTTCTGCGATCGGCGTCAGAGTCAATGGCGACGTCGTGTACTCGGGTCACGCCGAAAAAAGTTCAGCCGGGTTCCGTTTGCAACTGCGGGAAGTAGGTCCACAACGGTGTCCAACGCGAATTGAAGGAACACTCACAAACGACAGCATTGATCTGCACTTACGCAGCTGGCGAGGCGCGGCGAGGAGCAACAAGCATGGTCATGAAATCACGGGGAATCAATAGCCCCTTAGCAACGATGGCATCTGACGCCAGTTTTTACCAAAGCGGTATGGCCGTAAGCAGAGGTCCATTACATATCGACGAGCAATACTACAGAAGGCCCAGAACTACAGAAGGACCAGAAAATCCAGAAGATCGACCCGCCATTACCCATAAAAAAGCAAAGGAGTGAATTATTATGATTGAGCAAACCATACCCAAGTCATTACTCGAACTCGCTGAAGTCCAGCAGGAAAGCCAGGACAAACTGCTGGAATACAACAACGTAGTGGGCGTTTCATTGGGCCAAAAAATAAAAAAGGATACCGAATCGGATCAACCGGTGATATCTGTGCTCGTTAGCCAAAAAATGCCGCGGGAATTACTCTCGGAAAATGATCGGGTGCCAGCCAAAATTAAAGGCATTGCCACCGATGTTGTTGAAGTCGGCGACATTTTCGCTGGCTCAGGCCAGCCAGCTCTGGCGGACCCTGATGACCAGCCTCTCGAAATGCTGGGGCCGCAAACATTGCGGCGCCGCGTGCGTCCGGCAATGGGAGGATACAGCGTCGGTCACTACCGTATTACCGCCGGCACGCTGGGTACTTGTTGCTACGATCTATCACCCTTTCCCTCCATGCCGAGTAAATACTACATTCTTAGCAATAATCATGTCCTGGCAAACTCCAATAACGCACGTATTGGCGATCCTATCCTCCAACCTGGCCCCATTGACGGTGGCACATATCCGAGTGATGTCATCGCACGCTTATCCCGTTTTGTACCGATCCGATTCAAATCACCAGGCGCAGCCCCTTGCAATTACGTTGACGCCGCGATCGCAGAAGGCGATTTTGAAAATCTAAATCGGGAAATCTACTGGACCGGTTATGTAACTAAACTTTACGCGGCGCCCAAGGTTGGAGACATTGTCCAAAAAACTGGCCGCACCACCAATTTCACAACCGGCCGGGTGACCAATATCAATGCTACAGTGGATGTCAATTATGGCGGCGGCAAAGTGGCTCGATTTTGTCGCCAGATTGTCACCACAGCGATGAGCGCTGGTGGTGACTCGGGGAGTCTGGTGTCGGATCGTAATGAAGGTGCCGTTGGCTTACTATTTGCTGGCTCTGCAACACGAACGATCATCAACAATGTCCTTTATGTTCAGTCTCTGCTAAATATACGCGTGACGGAAATATAGGCCATATAAGGGGTATTGACTGCCGAGCAGACGCGATCGCTGCTCGGCATCACCAGCGAGGGGTATCAAACGATGGATATCGATAAAGCAGTTGATCTCGCCGTCGCGTGGCTTGACGAAATAGAAGGAGTGGAAGGTGTTGCTCAGGGCCAAAGCAATGGCAAAGCCTGCATCACCGTCTTTGTGTCCATGAAAGAGGCAGGTAAAAAGCTACCTGCCAGTTTTCATGGTTTCAAAGTGGTCGTCGATGAAAGCGGTCTGTTTTCCGCCGAGACACCGTGACCATTGATCGCTATGTTTTTCTCCACCCTTCGATGGCTTAAGCCATCTTACTGCGCAGATAAACACCTATTTTATCAACGGCTTGCTGCGCCTCATCGAGCATGGGCGCGAAGGCGTGCCAGACGTGGAACATTTCCGGTTCGTCCAGTAATTCGACATCAACACCGGCTTTTTTAGCATTTTCATAGACAGTAATGGCGTCGTCATAAAGCACTTCACGACCGCCGACGTGAATTAACAACGGCGGCATACCGGTCATATCGGCAAACACCGGAGACGCCAGTGGGTTTTTCTTATCGGCATCGCCAACATAAAAGTCCGCCATTTTTTGCAGGCCGTTACCCAGCACCATGGGATCAATTGCGAGACGCGTAGTATAGGAGTCAGCCGAACAGGTCATATCGGTCCAGGGTGAAATACCAACTCCAGCAGCGGGCAGCGGATCACCAGCATCACGCAGATAGAGCAGGGTTGCCAGGGTCAGGCCACCGCCGGCGGAGTCACCGGCAATCGCTATGTTCTTCGGTTTAAAGCCCTGCTTCAGTAACCAGCGATAGGCACTAGCGGCGTCTTCTATAGCCGCAGGAAAGGGGTTTTCCGGCGCCAATGCGTAATTAATGCCCAGGGTGCGCGCGCCGCTGGCGCGGGATATATTCTGCATTAAATAACGGTGGCTTTTGATAGAGCCGATGGCATAACCCCCACCGTGCAGATACAGCACGACCTTTTCTGGATCAGACCCGGGCGCTGTCAAAAACTCCGCATCAACCCCATCGGCACTGACCGGCTCCAGAGTCACATCATCAGGGACTTTGAATTTAGCGCCATTCTCATCCAGCACTTCCCTCGACTGTTTTAAAGATGGCTGTTTGCCGCTGCCGCTCGATGTATTTTGCCGCTCGAATATCTTTAGTATTTTGTCTAATTGTTGCTGTGACATGTCAATTTCCTCAGCCTAAGCGCCAGTTTTAGCCTTAACAAACTCCCCGATCCTCGCAATGGCATCACGCCCTTCAGAAAGATTCTGATGAAACAGATGCCAGACGTGCACCATCTCAGGCCATTCTTCCAGCGTCGCTTCCACGCCAGCGGCACGGGCATTATTAGCCAGAGTTTCTGAGTCGCTGTAGAGCACTTCCGCAGACCCCACCTGAATCAATAGCGGTGGTAACCCGCTGAGATCAGCGTGGATCGGACAGGCAGTGCTGGCTCGAAGGTTACCGCCGGGGCCGACGTAAGTCTGGCCCATGGGCTTAATCAGCGCCTCCGTTACCATCGGATCAATATTTTTGCGGGTCTGATAGGACTCACCCGTTGCTTCAAGATCCACCCAGGGTGAAATACATACCCCGGCCGCCGGCAAGGGTAACCCAGCATCTTTCAGGCCAACCAGGGTCCCCACCGTTAGACCACCACCAGCAGAGTCGCCGGCAATGACAATTTTATCTGGCTCATAACCGCTGGAGCACAGCCAGTTATAGGCGGCGATGGAATCCTCAACAGCTGCTGGATAAACATGCTCTGGCGCCAGCCGGTAGTCAACCGCAAGCGCCCGGCAGCCAGCGGCCCGTGCCAGCTCGGCGACGGTGGCGCGGTGACTCTGCAAAGAACCGATGACATAGCCGCCACCATGCACATACATAATGATGCGGGCTGCGTCAGCGCCAGGGGGCATGTGCAGTTCACAGGGCACACCGTTGGCTGTGATGGCTTTGATGTCCACATCAGCCGCAGGCGCTGCGCCCATGGCATCAAATTGAGCCCGCATTTCTTCAAGCGTGCCGCCCAGGGGGCTGCTCTTCAACTGGGTAACAATGGCTTCGATTTCGCTCTTTGACATGGTTGTTTTCTCCTTTAGAAAATAGTCTGCTAGCAGGTGTTTATTAATTTTGGTTTGAATCCATCCTAACCCGCGCCGACAAATAACCGCAATCGCAAAAATTGGCTGCTACCGCGCTGACAGGCCAACGGCGGCGGCAATCGCTAACCGTTACCCGACAGCTAGACCAACTTGAGCAAATTAAATCGAGTTCCATGCATCCTGACAAAAGCTCACAAGCGTGCCATGCTTAGCTCCATTAAGGCGACTTCAAAAATAGATATCGAAAAAACGACCACCCTAAAAATCTTTTAAAATTAATGAGGTAGGTGCAATGGGTCCACTACAGGGCGTCAAAATTATCGAACTTGCTGGCATTGGGCCGGTGCCACTCTGCGGCATGATGCTGTCCGACATGGGTGCAGAAGTTATCCGCGTTGATCGCGCCGTTGGCGCAATTGGCGGCATTTCTGTCGAGCGTCCTTATGATGTGCTTGGACGCGGTCGCAAATCTATTCGCGTCAACCTGAAAGATCCGGAAGGGGTTGAAGTGGTCTACCGACTGCTAGAAACCGCCGACGCACTGATCGAAGGCTTCCGCCCAGGCGTCACCGAACGTATGGGTCTCGGCCCAGACGCGGTACTGGCCCGCTGCCCAAAAATTGTTTATGGCCGCATGACCGGCTGGGGGCAGGACGGCCCGATAGCTCATATCGCTGGGCACGACATCAACTACATCGCTTTGGCCGGTTCGCTCAGCGCCATCGGTAACAAAGGCGGCAAGCCAGTGCCGCCTTTGAACCTCGTCGGCGACTTTGGCGGCGGTGGAATGTTCCTCTTCGGCGGTGTCCTGTGCGGCATTATCGAAGCCATGAAATCGGGCAAGGGGCAGGTGGTCGACGCGGCAATGGTGGACGGCGCGGCGGTGCTGACGGCCGCCATTTACGGCTTTCGCGAACAGGGTCTGTGGGATGACGAGCGAGGTAACAATTTCGCCGACGGGGGTGCGCCCTTTTACGACACCTACGAATGTGCAGATGGCAAATATAT
>JBFJZC010000009.1:0-21767 GCA_041622295.1 Porticoccaceae bacterium | reverse complement strand
TAGCAAAGGTAATCCATGAAGATACTTGTTGCTGTAAAACGCGTTGCGGATTACAACGTCAAAGTCAGGGCTAAATCTGACAAAACTGGTCCCGATCTGGCTAACGTTAAAATGGCCATCAACCCCTTCTGTGAAATAGCAGTAGAGGAAGCTATACGCCTCAAAGAGAAGGGCGTCGCTACGGAAGTTATCGCTGTTTCTGTCGGCCCTCAGGCTGCCCAGGAGCAAATTCGCACAGCTCTCGCGCTCGGTGCCGATCGCGGCATTCTGGTCCTGACGGAAACAGACCTTGAACCGCTGGCCGTAGCAAAATGCTTTAAAGCCCTTTGTGACAAAGAAAGTCCCGACATCGTGTTACTGGGCAAGCAGGCGATTGATGGTGACAACAATCAGACCGGCCAAATGGTTGGTGCGCTGACAGGCTGGGCACAAGCTACCTTTGCTTCGGAAGTAACCGTAGAGGGTGGCGATATTACCGTTATCCGTGAAGTTGATGCTGGCTTGCAAACAGTAAAGCTTAAACTACCAGCTATCGTTACCGTAGATTTACGTCTTAACGAGCCTCGGTATGCATCATTGCCGAATATCATGAAAGCCAAGAAGAAGACCATTGACAGCACCACCCCGGCAGAACTTGGCGTCGATACGACTCCGCGAGTGAAGATGTTGAGAGCCGAGCCACCACCCGAGCGGAAAGCTGGTATCAAGGTTGAGGATGTTGCGCAACTGGTCGACAAACTGAAAAATGAAGCCAAGGTGATTTCATGAGCATTCTGGTTATAGCAGAGCACGACAACAAGTCCATCAAGGCTGCGACGCTGGCTACTGTAGCGGCCGCCGCAGCAATTGGTGATGACATAGACATTCTGGTTGCGGGTGCCGGTTGCGCAGCAGCAGGGGAGGCCGCTGCGCGGATTCCCGGTGTTAAAAAAGTATTGGTTGCTGATAACCCGGCCTACGAATTCTTTTTAACAGAAAATGTTTCGCCTCTGGTTGTCGAGTTAGCGGCTAACTACAGCCACATACTGGCGCCGGCCTCAACCAATGGCAAGAATGTTATCCCGCGGATTGGCGCATTGCTGGATGTTCAGCCTATCTCCGAAATATCCGGTGTTGAAAGCGCTGACACGTTTCAGCGGCCGATTTACGCAGGCAACATTATCGCCACCGTGCAGAGCAGTGACTCTATAAAGGTCATGACAGTGCGAACGACCGCCTTCGATGGTGTCGCAGAGGAGGGTGGTAGTGCGACTATCGAAGCCGTTGCCAGCGTTCATGATGCCGGTATTTCTCAATACCTCGGTGAAGAAGTTGCCAAATCTGATCGCCCAGAGCTGACTGCCGCCAGTATTGTGATCTCCGGTGGCCGCGGTATGCAAAATGGTGAAAATTTTGAGCTACTCTACAAAGTGGCTGACAAACTCGGGGCTGCTGTGGGTGCATCACGCGCGGCAGTTGATGCCGGATTTGTCCCCAACGAAATGCAGGTAGGGCAGACTGGCAAGATCGTCGCGCCAGATCTGTACATCGCGGTTGGTATTTCCGGCGCCATCCAGCATCTGGCGGGCATGAAGGACTCCAAGGTTATTGTCGCCATCAATAAAGATGAAGAAGCGCCGATATTCCAGGTGGCCGACTATGGCCTGGTGGCAGATCTGTTCAAGGCATTGCCCGAACTTGACGCGGCACTCTGAGCAATAAAACACCCGCAATAGCTTTGCGAGCAAGCGGGGCGCATTAAAAAGGCCGCTCATAACGAGCGGCCTTTTTTGTGTCTACGATTTAGCTATGTCGAGGGTATAGCCATGCCTGAGTTTGTTTACGCCTGATAACTGCCGTTGAAATTGCCAACGGAATGGTCCGGTCTGCCTTTCATTTTATTGCGCTGCTCACGGCGCTCTTCCGGGGTCATGCTGCGCCATTTTTCCCGAAGTTGCTTACGTTGGTCTGACGGCAGGTCACGATAGTGCTCGCGAGCTTTTCTAATTTTTTCTTTTTCTTCCGGTGGCAGGGATTCAAATTGTTTGCGCCGTTTATCCAGTTTTGCTCGTTGTTCGGGCGTTAAATTCTCCCAGCGTTTGCCCTTTTTACCTTCACGTTTGTCACCATCTCTACTTGCGACCACAATATAAACCGTGCTGTCACGAGCGTCATGAACTCGCCACTCACCAATCTGGTGTTGATCGACATCGTATTGCAGTAATGCTGTCTGTTCGGTTTTAGCCAGCGCTGCTGTTGAGATTAATGCGAGCGTCAAAAAGACAAGCTGGCTTACTCTACGCAAGGTCAATTTAGCTTCGTAAATTAGATTCATTTTCGGCAAGCCAGTAATAAAAATCAAGATTCTCCAATAACTCCAGGCTGTCACTGCCCTGGTTATCTACCGCCAGTTTATCGGGTATTTGACGCGGTGACAGCGGCATAAGTATGACCGTCACTACCAGAGCAGAAGCCAGTACCATCCCCGCAGTGGGCCACACAGCTTTACGAAATCGGCTCACCCAGGGGTTCACCGGGATGTTAAGCGCTCGCTTGCGCGCCGCCGTCAGCCGTTCAGCCATCTGCGGATCGACATCTCGCTCCGCACTTAATAATTGTTTTCTCAACTGTACTTCGAATTCAGATTTCATGGCCGGTGTTCCTCTAGTTGGGCCTTAAGGGAAATCATCGCCCTTGAATAATGTGTTTTTACACTGCCTTCACTGCATTGCATCGTGGCAGCAGTTTCTGCAGTGGATAAGCCCTCCCAGCACCGCAGCATGAAGGCTTCTCGTTGTCGGCGAGGCAAGGCTGTCACCGCAAGCTGAATGTGGTGGATATTTTGCTCTCGAACCAAATGGTTCTCCGGCTCGTCCGTGGCGACACCGGGAACCGCCTGGAAAGGGTCTTCCTGGTCGGCATCTTCGTGACCCCTGAACTGGCCTGGTAGCCAGCCTTTAACTCTGTTGCGAACCTTGCGACGGCGATACAGATCATTAATACGATTATGCAGGATACGGTAAAACAGCATTCGCCATTCATCCGGCGTTCGATCACTGTACCGTTTTACTAGCTGCATCATGGCGTCTTGCACTACGTCTAGCGCATCCTCACGATCTCCAGTGGCCGTCGTAGCCATGGCAAAGGCGCGACGCTGCACACTGGCCAGAAACCCTTCCAGGCTAAGGGGTGCCGGCCGTGCTGTTTCTTGCTTCGTGGTTTCGATAGCCAGCCCCAGGTGACACGCCGACACGCCATTATCCTCGCGCATTAACAAACATCCGATCAACGGCGCGAGCGGATTATTATTTCGTTGGTCAAAATTTCAGCCCCAAGTTGCCGATACACGTCACCTGAGCCGCCCTGGTAACTGGACCCTCGATAATACCGGGTATCGAAAGGACGATTATAGTATTGGCGGGAGTTATTGTATTGACGGTTATAGTCATTTCTTTGCCAGAAACGCGACCTGGGTACTTCGTGATATCGATAATATTTTTTGGGCGCGAAGTAACGTCGCCCGGCGCGCTCATCATAAGCATGCCGATGGTGTCGCTGCGCATGTCTTGCCTGAGCATGTTCGTCGCGATGATGCCCGGGGTAATGTTTTTGTGCACGGTGCCTTTGATCTGCTGCGCGACCATGACCTCTGTCTTGGCGGTATTCACCGTTGTGGTCCGATCGATGCCTGTCGTGGTTTCTTGCCACGTCATCCCTGCCGTGGCCTGCCCTGTGTTCATCTTTTGCCCATGTAGGGCTAACCAAAATCAGAGATAAAAACATTGTTGGAATAAACAGCATTTTGTTCATCGCTAACCATCCTGTAGATGCTTTCGTACAACCTTAAACGCGCCGAAGTATCTACCGTTGACAAGCAATTAGTTGCACTGGTTACCTGGGGCAAGGCTGGCAGGGCGTAACGAAACTATTTTTACCCGCCCTGTTGGCCTCCAGTGACAAGCCGTGGTTCGCTTCGTCTGCTGTTTATATCGATGTAATCAATTAACAGATGACTGGCTTCACTTAACAAGGGGTCAGCTTTGTCTTGCTGCTCTGTAACACCTTCCGTGTCGTCTTTTGAATCGCGAAGCTTCTGCAATTCCGCATACGATGCAAACGGTTTGAGGGCCTGTCCCTGACGGCGTTTGTTCTCGATCATGAGTAAAGCATCTTCGCGTTCCTTCTGTAATTTCTCGCGAGCAGCCTTGTTCAAGGTCAGTTCAACGATGTCCCTTTGTTGTTTGATCAGATCGATTTCATCGAGCATAAACTTCCAGTCAGGATCTTTTAAAATTCGGCGTTCATGCCGCGCATTCAACTCTGCGAGCAAGGCGTTAAGGTCACCATGATGTGCGTGCTTGACCCCGTGAATATTGTCCCAGGGCAGGGCGTGTGGCTCGCTGCTCTCGCCAATATCGTCCTCGTCGTAGTAGGAGGGGAAGGTGATATCCGGAATAACACCCCGATGCTGAGTACTGTCGCCGGACACTCGATAGAATTTTGATTCCGTAAACTTTAGTTGCCCCTGTTTTAAAGGCGCCATGACCTGAACAGTTCCTTTGCCAAAACTGGCACTCCCCAGGACGAGACCACGACCATAATCCTGAATGGCACCGGCAAAAATCTCGGATGCTGAGGCACTTAATCGATTAATCAATACGACCAGAGGGCCGTCATAAAAGGGCAACCGTCGCGAACGCTGATCTCGGGATATTCGATCATTCGCATGCCTGATCTGTACCACCGGACCGGGATCAACAAATAAGTCGGTGAGCGCAGTAGCCTCTAGTAAAGAACCACCACCGTTATCGCGGAGATCAAGAACAATCCCCTGAACATTCTGTTGTTGCAACTTGATGAGCAATTTCTGCACATCGCGCGTGGTGCTTTTGAAATCCGGATCACGGTTCCGGTAAGCTTCAAAGTCCATGTAGAACGCTGGAATTTTAATAACGCCTACCCGGATCTGTCGTTTCCCGTTGGGTATTTCAATAACGTCACTTTTGGCAGCCTGCTCTTCAAGTTTGACCTTGTCCCGAACAATATTAATGACGTTACTTTTGGCGGCTGCCTCGCTGGCGCCCTGAATGATCTCAAGGCGAACCTGAGTGCCTTTTTTACCCCGTATTAACGCTACCACGTCATCAAGTCGCCAGCCAATCACATCGACTATATCCCCCTTGTCACCCTGAGCAACCCCGACGATTTTATCGCCAGCGCGTAAACTAGCCTCCTTATCAGCGGGGCCGCCTGGTACGATACTGACAATTTTTGTAAATTCGTCTTCACTCTGCAGCACCGCGCCTATACCTTCGAGCGAAAGTGACATCGCTATGTTGAAGTTTTCAAGTGTGCGTGGCGACAGGTAGTCTGTGTGGGGATCGTACAATCCCGTTAAGGCATTGACGAAAAACTGGAACGCATCTTCGCTGTCCTGCTGCTCCAGTTGGTGGAGCTGATTCTGGTAGCGTTTTATCAGCAGGCTACGAGCGGCCGATGGGTCTTTGCCGGACAGCTCAAGCCTGAGCAGGGCATCTTCCATCCGCTTGCGCCAGTATTCGCTGGCCTCCGCCTCGGAGTTTGGCCACTGGCGCAGTTTATTATCCAGTGGTAAGGATTCATTGTTGTCAAAATCGAACGCGTAATCACTCTCTAGCAGCGCAACATTAGCGTTTAGGCGATTTTCCATACGGGTGCGAAACAGGTTAAATATGGCAAATCCAGGGGTAAGGTCGGCTGCCAGCAGCGCTTCGTCGAGCGACAGTTTTAGCGAGGATAGTCCATCGATATCCGCTTGCAGGAAGTAACTTTTTGATGAGTCAAGATTATCTAGATAGTTGTCGAAAAGGCGAGCGGACAGATCGTCATTGATATTTTGTTTCCGATAATGATGCTCGGATAATTTCTCGACAATCTCCTGTACCGTTTGCGATTGAGCCGCAGTCTGCTGCAGCGGAGCCAACGCCCAACACGTCGTGCTGACGAAGAAACTTAACAACACCAGATAAAGTTTTGCTTGCATGCTTTGTATGTATGACAACTTCATATCCTTGACGAATAGACCCATGGGATGTGCTGGATCAGCGGCCCTGGAGCGCTTTGGACCGCGCGCAAGCAGGATAATTCGCTAGGGCACATTGTGTCACATTCAACGGCAGGATCACGCAGGAATTATTAATTTAACATAATATACATTATGCGTATTTTGAGTGTTGGTAAGGACTCGTGCAGCCTCGCGGTATCAGGCTTCTGGCAGTCGAAAAGACCCGCCCGGACGTAATTGCAGGGCAAAGAAAATTAGATATACGTCCCAATTTACGCTTTCTCTTAATGACAAGGATATGCATAGAAATACCAATGGGCTATATTGTTTGCAATCAAGAGGATAAATGGACTTTCTAAAGCGAAAATAACATTAGGTGTTCGTTTGTATGCCATTACTTGGTTCAGTCTTGACTAGCACCCATCCTTGGGTCTGGTGCGACGTATCACTCGGCTGCGCTGAAGACCTGCCGACGGTGGATCTTAAACGCCACGGCTGTGGTGTCGTCGTTACCACCGCCGAACTCAGGCCTTTATCGAGCGCGCTGGAAACATGAAAACCAGTCAGTTTAAATGCTGCCGCGCTGCCCAAACCTTAGCTGCGTTGCCAGCGCATTCGGCGAAATTGGCTAGCTCCTGTTTATCGCCTAGCTACTGTTTATCACATAGTTTCGGAAATAAAAAAGCATGAAGAGGCCGCCACTGTTAGCTGGGATTTGTGCAGGTGCCCTGCTCTTTTCTACCCAAAATAGCTTTGCAGACAAAGATTTGGACTTCCTTAAAGGTTTAAGCCTTGAGCAATTGGCCAACATAGAAGTGTCGATTACGTCAAAGCGGCCGCAGCGGGCTGGCGATGTCGCCGCGGCGCTGCATGTCATTACCCGCGAAGATATTCGTCGCTCCAGCGCGACCAGTATTCCTGAGCTATTACGCACAGTGCCAGGTATTAACGTTGCTAAAATTGACGCCCACAAGTGGGCCATTACGGCGCGCGGGTTTAACGGTCGATTTGCCAATAAGCTACTGGTCATGATCGATGGTCGCTCCGTTTATACGCCGCTGTTCAGTGGCGTATTCTGGGAGGTGCAGGACACCCTTCTCCAGGATGTCGAACGTATCGAAGTGATACGGGGGCCGGGGGCCGCTATCTGGGGGGCCAACGCAGTGAATGGGGTGATCAATATCATTACCAGACAGAGCGAAGACACCCAGGGAACGTTGCTGTACGGCATGGCAGGAAATGAAGAACGCAAGTCAGGTGGTGGGCGTTATGGTGGTCGCCTTGGTGATAATGCCTCCTATAGAGTCTACGCAAAGTACAGTGATCGTGATGATGCGGTTTTCGCTAACGGGGATGACGGCGCCGACGGTATGGATACCCAACGCGGCGGTTTCCGGGTCGACTGGCAACCACAAGCTGATTCACACTTTACATTCCTGGGTGATATTTACGATGGTGAAGGCGGCGAGCGAATCTCGCTGGATAACCTGCTTAGCCCGGCTACTAATTTTAAAGACACCGTCACTAACCAGATCGACGTCTCCGGTGGCAATCTGCAGGGGCGCTGGCAACACGACGAGGGCGATGGCCACGCTGAAACCGTCCAGATAATTTATGATTATGCGGATAGGCACGACCTGATAATTGATTATGAGCGAGAGACCTTTGATATTGAATATCAGCGGCAACTGCCGTTCGGTGATGCCAATGAGCTAATCTGGGGCTTAGGTTATCGGTACATCCGCGATGAGTTTGAAGGCAATCAATTTGTCCGATTGGTGCCTCGCCGCAACAAGGAAGAGCTGATCAGTGGTTTTATTCAGGATGACATTAGCCTGGCTGATGACCAGGTTGTGGTCACTCTGGGCGCGCGTATTGAGCATAATGGCTTTAGTGGCTTTGAAATACAGCCCAGCGCCAGGGCGCGCTGGCATGTTACCGAGGAATCATTGCTGTGGGTCGCTGTGTCACGGGCCGTTCGCACACCTGGGCGGGGGGATCATCACGCCAAACTCGGTTTCGGAATATCACCACCGAGCCCCGCCACCGGTGGTCTGCCGGTTGTTATATTTGCCGATCAACCCGGCGACTTCGATTCCGAGACAGTCGTCGCCTACGAGCTTGGTTTTAGAACCCAATTAAACACTGATATAAGTGTCGATATTGCGTCGTTTTATAATCGCTATGACAAGTTACGCAGTACTGAAACAGGGGCCACGAGCTTTTCTCCGTTCCCGGTTCCGCATCTCGCTACCCTGTTAACCACGCAAAATAAAGTGGCCGGCGATGCATTTGGCGTGGAGGCCTCAGTTGACTGGCGAGCCGCTGACTGGTGGCGACTCAGAGCGAACTGGTCCGCCCTGTATATGGATTTGCACGCCAAAGGCGGCAGCACGGACACCATTTTTGTCCGACAGGAAGATGAATCGCCGGAACAGCAATTCAACCTTATTTCTTCGATGAATCCGTGGTCAGATATCGACGTTGATATGACGCTCCGCTATGTCGATAAGATCGAGGCATTCGGCATCGATGACTATGTCGCGGTTGATGCCCGTATTGGCTGGCAAATCAACAAAAATGTTCACCTGGCTCTGGTGGGCCAGAATCTTTTTGACCGTAGCCACCCGGAGTATCAGGAAGTGATCTTTGATATTCAGGAGACCGAAGTAGAAAGAAGTATCTATGCCTATATCGAATTACAGTTTTAAGCGGTCTGACTGGTTGGTTTGCGACGCAAATTCACCATTACTGATATTTAAGTTGGCCAGACAACGCGTGCACACCGTTTCGCATCAGCAGATCCATCGCCTGGGCTATAGGACTATTCTGCCAGGGCTCTTGTACTGCCTGTTATTAATATCCGCCGGTGCAAGCGCACAAAAAGCCTCCTTTGCGGAAGAACAAATACAGGCTGTTTTTTTGTTTCATTTTGCAAACTTTATTAAGTGGCCAACGGTGGCTTTTGCGGCGGATGACAGCACCTTCAACATCTGCGCCACGGAGCACACAGCGCTGTCTGCAGCGCTGGAAGCGACGATAGCCGGTGAAACAACCGTTGACGGCCATGCCATGCGGCTGTTTTCGCCGGTTAGCGCAGAAGACTTGTCGAGCTGTCATATTGTTTACCTGCCCAGCGGATACGATTCTGACTTACTGGTGCACATACAGAACTCGGGCGTAGTAAGCGTTTTGACGGTGTCGGATGAAGCTAACTTTATTAGCCGTGGCGGTATGATTGAGCTCGACTACCGCAAGGGCCGTGTGCGCTCGACCATCAACACAACTGCGCTTGACAAGGCCGGGCTCAAAGCCAGCGCGAAACTGCTACAGCTATCCACTGTGGTAAGCCAATGAAGTGGGGAATTCGTCTGCTGCCAGGTTTTCGCGGCCTGCCACTGGAGCGCAAGCTGGTCTTGTTGGTAGCGGTCACGACCATCATCGTACTGAGCACATCGTTTGGAATATATGGCGTTATCGAATATCGCACGAAAAGCCAGGCTTTGACCGATACCGCAGTGGCGCTGACACGCGTCGTCAGTATTAATAGTACGGCTGCCCTCGCCTTTCGAGACCCGGATACGGGGGCGGAAATACTTGGTGCCTTACAGGGCGAACCGCTCATCGTGGCTGCGCAACTTTACAGAGAAGACGGTCAGTTTTTTGCGGAGTTCACGAATAGCGACCCTCGTAATAAAGAGCTGCTTTCCCTCATTCAGAAACGACCACCGAGACTCTTTCCCGATGGCGATATAACGCCAAAAAACCTCCAGAGAGAGGTCACCGAAACAGTTACCGTCAATGGCCGTGACTTCATTGACATTGCCCGCCCCATAGTCTCCGCCGGTCGACCAGTGGGCTTTATAAACGTACAGGCCAGTCTCGAATCGCTACGCACCGGTGTCATCCGGCAATTAATTATCGCCTCGTCGTTGTTGGCAATATCCTTGCTCGCGACCTTACTGTTAGCTAATTGGTTTCAACGTCTGATTTCAGTGCCGATACTGCGACTGGCCAATGCGATCAGGTCAGTTTCCGAAGACCAGGATTACTCTTTACGCGTAGCCAAGGACGATACCGATGAGTTGGGCGACTTGATAGACGGTTTTAATGACATGCTGACGCAGATTCAAAATCGGGATCGAGCGCTGAAAATCGCTCACGATGAGGCGCAAAGTGCCAACCAGATGAAGTCCCAGTTTCTAGCTAACATGAGCCACGAAATTCGTACGCCCATGAACGGTGTGCTGGGCATGACCGACCTGCTGTCCGGAACCAGGCTCGAGGAACGGCAGCGTCACTACGTAAAAACCATCCACCAATCGGGCAAGGCCCTGTTGAATGTCATTAATGACATTCTCGATTTTTCAAAAATAGAAGCTGGGCATCTGACATTGGAGCCTACCGACTTTAATCTCAGGAACGTTCTGACCGAAACTTTTGAGCTCGTCGCTGACCAGGCCTTTGGCAAAGGCCTGGAGCTATTGTGGCAACTGGACGATGACGTGCCGCTTCGCTTGATAGGTGATACTGGTCGCCTGCGTCAGGTATTGCTGAATTTGCTGGGCAACGCTATTAAATTTACTCTTGGTGGCGAAATAATTTTGCGCGTGTCCGTACTGGCGGATATCGAAAAACAGGCGAAACTGCAATTTGCGCTAAGTGATACGGGTATAGGTATCAAAGAAGAAAAACTTGATCGTATCTTCGAAGCGTTTTCACAGGCTGATGAGTCCACCACCCGACGTTTTGGTGGCACCGGTCTCGGTCTCAGTATTTCATCGCAGCTGGTCAACATGATGGGCGGTGAAATGAGTGTTAAAAGTCGTGTCGGTGTGGGCTCGACCTTCACTTTTACGATAACCCTGGCAAAGCAGTCAACGCAAAATCCGTCGCTGACCAATCACCCCGACGTAGAACTACAGGGCCAGCGTATTCTGGTTGTCGATGACAATGCCACCAACCGAGAAATACTTGGTCAGCAGCTAGCGACCTGGGGCGTGGAGGCTGATGAGGCCGCCGATGGCTTCGAGGCACTGGAAATGTTGCGCGTCGCCAGTGCGGGTGACAAAGCTTACAGTATGGCAATCCTTGACCTGGTGATGCCGATGATGGACGGCTTTGAACTCGCCACTGCAATCAACGCCGATCCCCTCATGTCAGGTACACCTGTAATAATGCTAACGTCGGGCAGCCATACGATTGCGCTCGCAGATGCCAACGCTGTGGGGGTCATTTGCGTATTGCGCAAGCCCGTTATCGTTGCCGAGCTTTACCATTGTTTAAAGAGATCTTTAAGCGAAGATACCGTTAAAACCGGTGGCCCCACCATCAAAAACCTCGGTGTAGATGCCCTGCCGCAAGTTAATGCACATGTCCTTATAGCCGAAGACAACCCGGTCAACCAGGTGGTAGCACGGGATAT
Source organism: Porticoccaceae bacterium (assembly GCA_041622295.1). GTDB lineage: Bacteria > Pseudomonadota > Gammaproteobacteria > Pseudomonadales > Porticoccaceae > HB2-32-21. The sequence goes on along the minus strand of JBFJZC010000009.1, from coordinate 10,320 downwards.
GTTGTCCTTGTTTGGATGTACCTCCGATATTGTCAGTGATGGCGAGCAGGCCGTTGACGCTATTCGGAAAAATAACTATGCGCTGGTGTTAATGGATATCCAAATGCCGGTAATGGACGGCTGTGATGCTACCAGGGCTATCAGAGGCGGCAGCAAGGACGCGGACATTCCCATTGTCGCACTCACTGCCAACGCCATGGAGGGTGATCGTGAGCGTTTCCTTGATGCCGGTATGGACGATTATCTGAGCAAGCCTTTTGATCGCCAGGCGTTAAGTGACATCCTCAGCAAATGGGTTGACACATCTAATCCCCAACATCAGGCGTTACCGTCAAGCGAGCAGAAAAATGAGGCAGAATCGGGGCGCGCCCAACCGCATCAGCAGGTCGACAATAATGGGTCGCCAGCCAGTGCAAATGATCTGACCACGGTTTTTGACCAGAAGGTTATCGACCGACTGAGAGCCACCTATGGAGATAAATTTGATGGCAAGCTTCAGCAGTTATCAAAGCTTTATAAAACGGCCGCTGAGAAAACGCTTGACGAACTGCGTAGCGGCGTCGAGAACCTGGATGCGGTATTAATCGCGAGAGCAGCGCATAGCCTGAAATCCAGTAGTGGCAACCTTGGTGCCACGCAGCTCGTTGAGATTTGCCGCCGCTTGGAAGAGAAGGCTCGAACTGGTACCTTGATAGATATAGATAATGATCTACGGGGCATCGAACATCATTATCGTCAGGTTATAGCGGCCTTACCCGCATAATTTGCCTGCTTAGACAGCTCCCGTTATGGATATAGAAATGGGTATAAATACCAGCGACGATCTCGAAGCGAAAACACTATCAAGCGTACTGATCGTCGACGACGACGAGATGACGCGGATGTTAGCGCGTGATGTGCTTGAAGCCGATGGCTTTGCGGTGATCGAAGCGGGTAATGGCGTCGAAGGGCTGGCGAAATTTCAGGAATTTCATCCCGACATCGTATTGATGGATGTTGAAATGCCGCAAATGGACGGCTTTACCGCCTGCCAAAAAATACGCGAATACAGCGCAGAAAACATTCCAATTATGTTGATTACCGGGCTGGAAGACGTTCAGTCAATTGAACAGGCCTATACGGCGGGTGCTACCGATTTTGCCACCAAACCGGTTAACTGGACCGTTATGGTGCAACGGATACGCTACCTTTTGCGCGCCAGTACATTATTTAGAGAGCTGAAAAAAAGTCAGGCGCAACTGGCTGGTGCACAAAGGATGGCGAAAATTGGCTATTGGGAATGGGATATCAAGGTCAATCGCATCCAGTACTCAGCAGAAGTCGCGCAGATTTACGGACGAACGCCGAGTAGTAAAAATACCACAATCGGTGATTTTATAGACTTCGTGCATGAGGATGATCGTGCCCATGTAATGGTCGAAATGAGCCGCCATCACGGTCTAAATTCGACTGCTGATTTTGAGTTTCGAGCACCGCTGCCTGATGGCAGTACCCGTGTGGTCATTGTTAAAGGACAGGTGACGCAGGAAGAGAACGGACGCCCTACCATGGCTGCGGGCACGATTCAGGATATCACTTCATTCAGACAGTCCGAGCAGAAAATTCACGACCTGGCTTACCAGGACACCTTAACCGGCTTGCCCAACAGGGTATCATTTCGAAATGCGCTCGAGGCAATGATTACCCGTTCCCGGCAATCGGGACTGCAGTTTGCAGTGGCCTTGCTTGATCTCGATGATTTCAAACGCATAAACGATACGCTGGGACACGCCGCTGGCGACTCGCTGCTGCAGGAAACTGCCAAGCGGATCAGTGCGGTGGTCAGGGAGCGTGATGCTGTGGCTCGAGAATTCCAGATCACTGGCAAATCTGGAGAGGCCAAATCACAAAATATTTCCCGGGTGGGCGGTGATGAATTTACCCTTTTGCTGACCGGACTAAGAGATGCACAGGATGCTAACAAAGTCGTCCAGCGCGTATTGATGTCCTTTGATAAGCCATATCAGCTCAGCGACTGCTCGGGGACGTGCTCTCACGAAGTATTTGTCACGGCCAGTATTGGTGTGGCGATCTATCCAATTGATGGTGAGACAGTAGAAGAGTTGTTGAAGAACGCCGACACGGCCATGTTTCAGGCCAAACGAGCTGGCAAAAATATGTGCCGGTTCTATACCGCAGAGATGAATGTTCGATCACTGGAGCGTTTGAGTATAGAAAGTAAGTTGCGTCGCGCGCTTGAACGCAATGAGCTGGCGCTTCACTACCAGCCTCAATTCGATTTGCGCAGCGGAATGCCTATCGGCGTGGAAGCATTGTTGCGTTGGTCTAACGAAGAGCTTGGTAACATCCCCCCGGTTGAATTTATTCCCCTCGCAGAGCAAACCGGTCTGATTATTCCCATAGGTGAATGGGTGTTGAAAACTGCCTGTGAGCAGGCCTTGCGGTGGCAAAAGGCGGGACTTACTGATTTGATCATGTCTGTCAATCTCAGCAGTGTGCAGTTTCGCCAGCGCCACCTGGATATTACCCTGCTGGATATCGTCGAACGCAGCGGCCTGTCGCCGCGACTGGTTGAGCTGGAACTGACTGAAAGCATCATCATGAGCCACGCCGAAGAAAACATCAAAGTGTTGCAGGGCTTTAAGGACATGGGCTTCCGGCTGGCGGTAGACGATTTTGGCACGGGCTATTCCTCGCTGGCGTACCTGAAACGATTCCCGCTCGACACTTTGAAAATTGACCGTGCTTTCGTCAGGGATATAGAAACCGACGGGAATGATAGAACTATCTCAACCGCCATTACATCGCTGGGCCAGAACCTCGGCATGAAAGTCGTTGCGGAAGGCGTCGAAACGCAGCAACAACTTGCACTGCTTCGCGACTTCGGTTGCGACATTGTCCAGGGCTTTTTGTTTGCTAAACCGATGCCAGAACACAAAGCATTTGAATGCCTGCGAACTATTATTGCCGCCGGGGGTATCGGCCTAGATGGTAAGCCTCTGCTACAGCAATAGTTATTTATTCATCACTTTCCGGCAAAACGTCACCTACAGCGCCCCGCCCTGCACTTGCAGAAGCTGACAAACCGCTCAGGCCGTGCTAGATTCTCGCCGCTAATTGACTGCTATAGCTGACTTTGCAAACGGGGTAGTGCCTTCGGTTCGCTATTATTCAGTCTGTTACATCCACTTCGACCACCCGTGGTCAGTCAAGCCAATGAAACTATAAACAGCTAAGAGGTCAGGCATGAAAGCAAAAGCCGTAGTATTAACCGGGCAAAACGAGTACTCAGTCAGAGAGATAGAGCTCGATGCACCTAAAGCCAATGAAGTGCGAATTCGCATGGCCGCAACCGGACTCTGTCAGTCAGACATGTCTGTTATCAATGCCAAATTACCGATGCCCATGCCGATCGTACTCGGCCATGAGGGCGCGGGAGTCGTCGAAGAAATCGGGGCTAACGTCACCAATGTCAAAGTTGGCGACCACGTTATTACGTCCTTTATTCCCATGTGTGGCGAGTGTTATTTCTGCCTGCACCAGGAGCCCTGGTTGTGTACAGCGACTGACATCTTCAGTGGCATGCAGCCCGATGGCACCAGCCGGGTAAAACTGGACGGCAAATATATCGGTGCTTTTGCAGCACTCGGCAACATGGCTGAGCAGGTCGTGTGTCCGGCGATGTGCGTGGTGCCCATTGACAAAAAATACGATCTAAAAGCGGCTGCACTGGTCGGCTGCGGCGTCATGACCGGTGCCGGCGCAGCGCTCAATACGGCGCAAGTTAAGCCCGGCAGCAGCGTAGCGGTGTTTGGCTGCGGTGGTGTTGGCCTGTCGGCCTTGCAAGGCGCAAAAATTTGCGGTGCAAACCCGCTGATCGCCGTTGATCTGAACGATGCCAAGCTGGAGGCCGCGCGAGATTTTGGCGCCACCCACACCGTCAATGCGAGTAGCGACCCCGTCGCACAAATCATGGAAATAACTGGTGGCATCGGTGTCGATTACGCTTTCGAGGTGATTGGTTATCCGGCCGTAGCGGCACAGGCCTATGCGGCTACCCGTCGCGGCGGCACGACCTGTATGGTGGGTGCTGGCAGTCCTCAGGACGAATACAAGTTCAGCGCTCTGGAAATGCCACTGTCTTCGAAAAAGGTCTGTGGCTGTATCTACGGCAGCACTAACGCCAAGGTAGATTTTGCCAAACTGCTCGGTTTTTATGAAACTGGACAGCTTGATCTCGACAGAATGTGTTCACGAACCTACAGCATTGACGAAGTGCATCAGGGCTTTGACGACCTGGTAGCGGGTCGTAATATTCGCGGCATAATCGTCTATTAAGGTAAGGACCGCGGGGCCCCGGCCTAATGACCCCAGTATACTGGCCGGACACAAAAGGCTGCTGAAAAGCAGCCTTTTTTAATGGTTATATTTTATTGACCACTTTCTGCTGGCTATCCGCTATTGATTATTAGGCGATTGCTCAATGATTAATTTGCGACCGGTGTTCGCATCGTCACGAACTCTTCAGCCGCGGTCGGATGGATCCCCACGGTAGCATCGAAATCACGCTTGGTAGCGCCCGCCTTTATCGCCACCGCGAAACCCTGAATGATCTCCCCGGCCCCCGCCCCCAACATATGACAGCCAACGACTCTGTCGGTACTGGCGTCCACCACCAGCTTCATCAGCACGTTTTCGTCAGTGTCTCCCAGTGAATGTTTCATTGGCGTAAATTCTGATCGATAAATATCAACTTTGGCAAAACGTTGCCGCGCCTGCTGCTCTGTATAACCTACCGTACCCAGATTGGGCTGACTGAACACCGCTGTCGGAATAAACTCATAGTTCATGGCGCCCTTGCCGCCTCTAAACAAATTATCGGCAAGGAGCATGCCTTCGTGAATGGCTACCGGTGTCAGCGCCACACGACCAATGACATCACCGATCGCGTAAATAGAAGGTTCATGGCTTTGAAACTGATCATCGACAAGTACCGCACCATGCTGATCCAGCGCAACCGCTGTATTGTTCAGCCCCAGATCCTCTGTGTTGGGTGTTCTTCCGGTAGCGTACATCACCAGACCCGTGGTCAATGTCTGGCCACTAGAGAGTGTTGAACGCAGTGCTCCGTTCGCCTCCTCGTCTATACGCTCGATCTCGGTGTCAAAGTGCAAATGTATACCCTTCGCCGCCATCTCTTTTGCCAGAATTTCCCGTAGATCCTGATCAAACTCTTTCAAAAAAAGCGGCCCCCGATAGACCAGATGGGTTTCTACCCCCAGGCCATTAAATATCCCGGCAAATTCAACGCTGATATAGCCACCACCGACAATCGTAATAGCCGGGGGTAGATGCTCGAGAAAAAATGCCTGGTCCGAGGTAATAACAAATTCTGCACCGGGAAAATTTGGCACAAAGGGTTTGCCGCCAGTACAGACGAGAATATGGCGACTGGTAATGCGTTTACCGTCAACCGATATTTCATGTGGACCTTCGACAACAGCTCTGTCTCGATATAGCACCACCCCGGCATTACCCAGCAGTTTGGCGTAAATGCCGTTCAGGCGTTCAATCTCGGCATTCTTGTTGCGCAGCAGTGTCGCCCAGTCAAAAGTCGTCGCGGGGACGTGCCAGCCAAAACTCGCCGCTGTTGTAAAATCGTCCTTGAATGCGGATGCGTAAACAAATAATTTTTTCGGCACACAACCGACATTAACGCAGGTGCCGCCCAGGTATTGCTGTTCTGCAATCGCTACCCGAGCCCCGTACTGGGCGGACATGCGTGCAGCCCGGACACCCCCGGAGCCGGCGCCTATCACGAACAGGTCATAGTCGTACTCGCTATCGGCCACTTCATTACCTCTCTGTACTGCTGCCAAACCAGTTTAGTCTGGCGCGCAAACCTACCACTCTTCCCACGATTAGCAAGGTCGGAGCTTGAGCATCGTTCTCGCGCACCGTTTTCGCAAGTGTGAGCAGCGTGCCAGTAAACACACGTTGCCCACGTAACGTACCGTTTTCAACCAGTGCGGCCGGTGTATCAGACCGCATGCCATATTTAATTAAATTTTTACATATATCCTCTAACCCATTGAGACTCATGTAAAACACAAGTGTTTCACTATCGCTTACCAGACCGGCCCAGTCGAGATCCAGGCGTTTATCCTGCTTGTGCCCGGTGATGAATCGCACCGACTGTGCGTAGTCACGATGGGTTAGCGGAATGCCCGCATAGCTGGCGCAACCTGAAGCTGCCGTGATGCCAGGTACCACCTGGAAACGCACACCGTGATCAGCCAGTTTTTCGATTTCCTCTCCGCCGCGACCAAAGATGAACGGATCACCGCCCTTGAGTCGCAGGACGCGATTACCCTGCTGAGCCAGTTCGACCAGCTTGTCATTAATGTTTGCCTGGGTCACCGGGTGACTACCGGCTGTTTTACCGACAAAAATACGCTCCGCATCGCGGCGTACCATATCCAGTACCTGTGGCGAGACCAGCCGATCGTAAAGCACCACGTCGGCCTGTTGCATCAGGCGCAACGCCCGAAAGGTAAGCAGGTCCGGATCACCCGGCCCACCACCAACCAGATAGACTTCGCCAACGCTGGTTTGTTCGGCAATCGCCAGACGACTTTCAAGCATACTTGCCGCCAACGGCATGTTTTCGGCATACACTTGTTCGGGGACAGCGTCTTGTAACACCGACTCCCAGAATACGCGCCGTGCGGTGGTGTCTTTCAGGGTTGCTTTTGCTTTATCTCGATAGCCACGCGCCAGCTCAGCTAATTTACCGAGCCTGGCAGGCAACAGCGCTTCAATCTGGCCCCGTAACAGACGCGCCAAAACAGGGCTCGCGCCGCCGGTACTGATGGCCACCTGGACGGGAGAGCGGTCGACAATGGCCGGGAAAATGACGGTACATAGTTCTGGCTGATCGACGACATTGACATCAATTTTTTGCGCCTGAGCAAGTTTTGAGATGTTCGCGTTTAATACTTTGTCGTCCGTTGCGACAATAACCAGCACAGCGTCATCTAAATCTGCTGGAACAAATGGGCGTTCCTGAATATTCAGCTGAACGTATTCGCGCGCCAAGGTCGAGATTGCTGTGTCTATTTGCGGAGCAACCACAGTAACGACGGCGCCAGCGTCACAAAGCGTACGCAACTTACGGAAGGCAACCTGACCGCCGCCGACTATCAGACAACGTCTACCGACTAATTTGTGGAATAACGGCAGATAATCCATGTGCTCCGGCTCTACAAGGTAGCTCGCGTCTCAGCTATGCGCCGCGAACTCAGGTGTTACGGGCTTACCCACCGATGCGTGTTAGCCCGCCCATTAATGGTTGCAGTATTTCTGGTACCACAATAGAACCGTCTGCCTGCTGATAATTTTCCATTATGGCAATCAGCGTGCGTCCGACAGCAAGCGCGGATCCGTTGATAGTATGTAAAAGCTCCGGTTTATTGGTGACGGGATTACGCCAACGGGCCAGCATGCGCCGTGCCTGAAAATCCCGAAAATTACTGCACGAAGAAATCTCGCGGTACTGATTTTGTGATGGCAACCAGACTTCGATGTCGTAGGTGCGGGCTGCCGAAAAGCCGATATCCCCACCGCACAGAATAACGGTGCGAAATGGTAAGTCGAGTTTCTGCAAGATGGTTTCGGCATGCTGGCGCAGTTCCTCCAGCGCGGCGGTGGAATCTTCTGGCCGCACAAATTGCACCAGCTCCACCTTCTCAAACTGATGCTGGCGAATCATACCCCGCGTGTCGCGGCCATAACTGCCGGCTTCACTGCGAAAGCAGGGGCTGTGGCAAACCAGTTTAAGCGGCAGAGAGTCGGCGTCGACAATCTCGTTACGCAACAAATTAGTCACCGGCACTTCCGCCGTAGGAATTAAATAAAAAGGTTGCTCTCCGCCAACTTTAAATAGATCTTCTTCAAACTTTGGTAATTGCCCGGTGCCTTTTAGTGACTCACTGTTGACAATAAAAGGTACGTATACTTCACCGTAGCCATGTTCCTGTGTATGGGTATTGAGCATAAATTGAATCAAGGCTCGATGTAACAGGGCAAGCTGCCCATACATAACGGCAAAGCGTGAACCGGTAATTTTGGCTGCAACTTCAAAATCGAGCAAACCGGATGCGGCACCAAGATCGACATGATCTTTGACCTCAAAACTAAATTCACGGACATCGCCCCAGCGGGAAATTTCAACATTGTCCCCTTCGCCCTTGCCCTCCGGCACTTCGGCGTCGGGAATATTGGGGATGCCCAGCATCACCTCGTCGAGTTTGGCCTGTATGGCCTGCAACTGAGCCTGGGCGGATTCCAGGTCGGTTTTGAGTTGATCGACCTCCGCTAGCAGCGGCGCGATATCCTGCCCGGCTGCCTTGGCCTGACCGATATTCTTTGAGCGGCTATTGCGCTCGGCCTGCAAGGCCTCGGCGCTAACCTGAAGATTTTTGCGTTGACTTTCCAGGGCTTCAATACTGGCGATATCAAGGGCAAAACCTTTCTTTAGCAACGCCTGGGCGATGCCAGCTGGGTCTGTGCGAACAGATTTTGGGTCAAGCATAACTAACGAAATCCGCTTTGGGTTAAAACATTCGGGTTATCAGGATAGCAGCCATGGCTCCGCCGATGCAGAGCACAAGGCTAAGTATGACGTAGGTCAGGGCCAGCGCAATATGGCCATTTTGCCACAAAGCGAGGCTGTCGAGAGAAAAGGCGGAAAAAGTAGTAAAGGCGCCTAGTAAACCTACCAGCACAAATTCACGCCAGGGATCCGGCAACAAAGCACGCTCCACGATTAGCACGTAAAAGACGCCCATGGCGACTGAGCCCAGCACATTCACGCACAAGGTCCCAAGCGGGAAGCGCCCGCCTGCCACGGAGAACACCACTGCGTTGACGCCGTAGCGGCCCATCGCTCCGAGCGCCCCGCCCAACGCCACAGCTAACCACTGCACGGCGAGGGATCCTTGTGTGAGCCGCGCTGGCGCGTGCTTTGCCTGTTGCGCTCGCGAAGCTGGCGCAGTTTCTCAGCTATTTGTATCTCCATACCCCGATCGACTGGAAAGTAATATTGCCTGTCCCCCAGGGCTTCCGGAAAATAACTATCACCGGCTGCAAAACCACCCTCCTCGTCGTGGGCGTAACGATATTCCGCGCCATAATCCAGCTCTTTCATCAGTTGCGTTGGCGCGTTGCGCAGATGCAGGGGAACCTCATGGCTGGGCATGCTTTTCACGTCCCTGTTTGCCACACCAAAGGCCTTGTAGACTGCGTTGCTTTTCGGCGCTACGGCCATATAGACCAGGGCCTGAGCAATGGCCAGTTCGCCCTCCGGACTGCCCAGTCGCTCCTGCACGTCCCAGGCATCCAGCGCGATGCGCAGAGCCCGAGGGTCGGCGTTACCGATATCTTCACTGGCCATCCGTACCCCCCGACGCGCGATATATAAAGGGTCGCAGCCACCGTCGAGCATGCGCGCCAGCCAATAGAGGGTGGCGTCCGGCGACGAGCCCCTTACCGATTTGTGTAACGCCGAGATCTGGTCGTAAAAATACTCACCGCCCTTGTCGAAACGCCGGTAGTCGCTGACCAATACCTGTTCTATCAATGCCTGTTCAATAATTGCTTTGCCGTTTGCCTCCTGCCCATCAGGCTCAAGTAGATCACTGGCTATCTCCAGCAGATTAAGCGCTTTTCGCGCATCGCCGTCGGCGGCGTTTATGAGCAGGGCAACGGCATCCGCGGTAGTGGTAAAACGGCCGCCAAAGCCACTTTCAGGGTCTTGCAAGGCGCGCTCGATGACGGCACTAATTTGCTCATTTTGCAAAGGTTGCAACACGTAAACACGGCAGCGGGACAGCAGTGCATTATTCAGTTCAAACGAAGGGTTTTCTGTGGTGGCTCCAATCAACACAATCGTGCCGCTCTCCACAAACGGCAGGAAGGCGTCCTGTTGTGATTTGTTAAAGCGATGTACTTCATCGACGAACAATATGGTTTTGCGGTTTTGCATATCCCGCTTCTGTTCAGCTTCACTAATGGCCGCGCGGATCTCTTTCACGCCTGATAAAACCGCTGAAATCGCGATGAAATTTGCCTGCGCGGTATTCGCGATCATCCGCGCCAGCGTGGTTTTGCCAACGCCTGGCGGTCCCCAGAAAATCATTGAATGCAATTGCCCTGAAAGAATAGCCTGACGTAGAGGTTTGCCCTCGCCGAGCAGGTGGGTTTGCCCATAAAAGCTGTCGAGATCCCCGGGGCGCATACGCGCGGCCAGCGGCTGATAGG
>JBFJZC010000008.1:0-21834 GCA_041622295.1 Porticoccaceae bacterium | reverse complement strand
GCGAGCGCACCATGATCTCCCCCACTTCACCAAAGGACAGGGCTTCACCGTCGTCGTCACCAATACGCACATCCGCAGTCATAATCGGCTGACCGCAGGAGCCGAGAAATCTTTCGTTCAAGTGGTCGGCCTTGCAAAGTTTGGTGGCAAAGTTTGGCACTTCGGTTTGACCAAATAATTGCAACAGTACCGGGCCGAACTTGTCCAGCACCTCCTGTAAGCGCACACGGGTAATCGGCGCCGCGCCATAGACCAGGGTGCGCAACGACGCGATATCGTGTTGACCCGCGTCATAGGCGTCAAGCACGCGGTAAATCATGGTTGGCACCATGAAGCTCCAGGTGATTTTTTCCCTGCCTATGGTCGCCAGCACGGTGTCCGGATCGAACCTGTTGTGTATGAAAACCGTCGCACCCTGCAACAAGGCCGCCTGCAAAAAGAAACCGGCCGAGTGGGGTAACGGACTGGTCAGCAGGAGTTTTTCATTCTCGCCGATCTCGCCATGAATAATATGGGTCAGACCATTTATCATCATCGCCCCGTGGGTATGCATCACCCCCTTGGAACGTCCGGTCGTACCACCCGTGTAAAGAATAAACGCCATATCCTCAGGGCCAACCGGCTGCCAGTCAAAAGCGAGGTTAACTCCCTCGAACAAACCACTCCATGCTGTGTGAGCAGCCGCAACGCCATTGCCCTTGTCATCCACTTCGACGCGACAGGTAAGATCGGTGTTCTGCAACTCGGCTTCATCCAGCTTGTCAGTCAGGGAACTATGCACCACCATCACTTTGGCGCCCGAATGACCGACCATGTAGCCAACATCGCTCATGCTAAGCATTTCGTTGAGCGGTACCTTAACGGCCCCCAGCTTGATAATAGCGAGATCGGTAATGACAAACTCAATGCAGTTGCGCAACAAAATCGCTACGCGATCCTGCCGGGCCACACCCATGCCATAGAGGTGCGCGGCAAGATTACCTGACAACTGGTCCAGTTCCCGGTATGTGTAGGAACGCTCGCCCGCCACCACCGCTGTCTTGCTCGCATGTCGCCACAGGGCGTTACGAAGCATGAACTGGGAAGACTGGCTGGTGTGGTGCATGTATTAATCCTCTCGACAAACCTGTTGCCAGGACAGTATTTGATCTTCAGATATGGCTCAATTAAACGGGCCAAGCCGAATAGAATTTAAACCTTCAATCGCGTGCCCCTGGCGAGGAACACCGACCCGAGATACGGCCCGCCGGTTCCTGCTATCGACGCCCGACAAAAAAGCGCTTTACTCCCGGGAGCCGTAAAGATCATAGTCATCAGCAACGGTAATTCTGACTTGCACCAGATCACCGCACTGCATATCGGTACTGTCGATAAAAACATTGCCGTCAATGTCCGGGGCATCTCCCCGGCTGCGCGCAACGGCACCCTCCTCATCGACTTCGTCGACAATCACCGTCAGCAACTGCCCTACCTTCGCCTGCAAACGTGTGCCGCTGATGGCCTGCTGGGTTTCCATCAGCCTGTCCCAGCGCTCCTGCTTGACAGCTTCCGGCACAGCTCCCGGCAACTGATTCGCCCTGGCGCCAGCGACTGCCTCATACTTGAAGCAGCCGACACGATCGAGCTGCGCCTCAGTCAGCCAGCTCAGCAAATAGTCAAAATCCACCTCTGTCTCGCCGGGAAAACCAACGATGAACGTACTACGCAAGGTTAGATCCGGACATATTTGCCGCCAACTGCGAATACGATCCAGGGTTCGCTCCTGATGCGCGGGACGCCTCATCGCCTTCAGAACATCGGGGCTGGCATGCTGAAAGGGAATGTCCAGATAAGGCAAGATTTTGCCTTCCGCCATCAATGGAATGACGTCATCGACGTGGGGATAGGGATAAACGTAATGGAGACGAACCCAGACACCCAGTTCGCCCATAGCCTGACATAGGTCGAGCATCCGCGTCTTCACCGGCCGACCCTGCCAGAAGCCCGTGCGGTATTTGATATCGACGCCATAGGCGCTGGTATCCTGGGAAATCACCAGCAATTCCTTGACCCCGGCGTTAACGAGCCGCTCGGCCTCGTCGAGCACATCGCCAACGGGCCGGCTAACCAGTTTGCCGCGTAAATCCGGAATAATACAAAACGTGCAACCGTGATTGCAGCCCTCGGCTATTTTCAGGTAAGCGTAATGACGGGGCGTCAGTTTAATACCCTGAGGCGGGACTAAATCAACGTGGGGGTTGTGTTCCACTGAGGGCGGCGCCCAGTCATGAACCGCCCTGACCACCGCTTCGTACTGATGGGGACCCGTTACCGCCAACACACCCGGATGCACGCTGCGTATGGCCTGTTCATCACCGCCCATACAGCCGGTGACAATAACGCGACCATTTTCCGCCATCGCCTCGCCAATCGCGTCCAGCGACTCCTGTTTGGCGCTATCCAGAAAACCACAGGTGTTGACCACTACCACATCCGCGCCACTGTAACTGGGCGACACCTCATAACCCTCCAGGCGCAACTGGGTCAGAATACGCTCAGAATCTACCAGCGCCTTGGGACATCCCAGACTGACAAAACCGACTTTTGATACTGACATAGCTGTCCCAGGGTGATGAAAAAATGGTCGCCAACAGAGCCTGGCATTCTAGCAAACTGGCGTCCATGATAATGCGGAAATGAGTGGAGCCCGGGAATAGTTAATTAAGCAGGGGCGTCTGTCGACGCTGCTTACAGCAACACAAACTTGTTTGCCGCGATCTAATCCTCGCCTTCCAGCACCACTGACGATCCTTACTTAAGAAATAACAGTCAGTTTATTTGTCGCCCTGAGATTTAGAGTGACGAAGCTGCTGTGATTGATTATCCAGCACGTGGGCGACGATAAAATCCAGATCTTCCTCCGCCAGATACACGTACTCGATGCCCACCTCATAGGTTGCACCGGTGACAACCGGTTCGTCAATGCGGCAATCCACCACCTTACCGAATGCACTAATCGACTGAACCGCCGGAAATAATACGAGGTGAAGCTCCAGCAGATCACCCTCGTTGAAGCTCTCAGCACTTTTAAATGATAAACCGTTCGCACTAAGGCTGACCGGATGCGTCGGCCCAATCGGGTCGTCGCTTTCTATCTGTGGGGATTGCTCTGCAATGGCCTGAGCCATAATGTGGGTTTTGCGGTTAAGCAACTTAAAAACTGCTGCTATTTTCGGCTGTTCATCAACAAGATCATCAATCAGGTCGGTCAGGCGGACGTCGACGCTGAGCAGCGAATCGAGCATTCTCTGCTTCCTCGAGACGCCCGCCTGTAGACGGACAATTCCCTGCTCAAGATCACCCTGATCAACCATCCTGAAGCGCAAATGGATATTGTCACTTATGCGGAAATATTTTCGCTTTTCTTGAGTCATATTTTATATCCGATCAGTCTGTTGCAGGTAGAACTGGAAGTTCGTGGTTTCGACCAGGGTTGCTACTTTGTAATGTGCAATTTTAGTTCCCCGCCTTCAGGACGACCCCGCAGCAGGCGGCAGCTCAAGTACTTTGTTCGGCTGCGCATCCTTGCCAGGGTGCACGATGGTTAACTCGACGCGGCGATTCTTAGCGCGGTTCTCGGCACTGTCATTCGCCACCAGGGGCTTACCGTCCGCATGCCCCTCCACCACAAATCTCTCCAGGGGCAGCTTGCCAGCCTTTAACAATTCGTGAACCACCGACACCGCTCGAGACGCCGACAACTCCCAGTTGGACCTGAATTTAGCGGTTCTAATCGGTTGGTTGTCAGTATGGCCAGCGACAATGATTTCACCATCAACATCTGCCAACGCAGCCTGTAAACGTTGCAGCGTGGGCAGGAAACCGGTGCGCAAATCTGAGGTGCCGGAAGGAAACGATGCCTTTTCACTGATGCGGATAACAATATCGTCGGTATCGCTGTCTATTTCCACCATGCCTTTGTTGATTTCGTCCTGCAGAGATGACGTCAGCTTCATCACCCGCTGGCGATTGATCTCTTCCTGCTCTGCAATCTCTGCCTGTCGCAAAGCCTCCATAATCTCGGCCATCTCTGGCGACTCAGGCTTAACTGGCGACCCGCTGGGTGCCTGGATGGACTCAGTGGGGGACTCGACGGTTTCTTTGGACGGCTGAGCGAGCGGTGTTGGCGACTCGCGCCCTTCGAAAAACTCCTGAGTCTGTTCAGACTCAGCAGACGGCGCTTCCTGCTGGACGCCAAAGGCCATTTTCATAGAGCCCGCAACCTGCTTGAACTTGATAATATCCATCTCGGCAAAAGACAGCAGCAGCACGAAAAAGCACATCAACAAAGACATCAGGTCGGCAAAGGTCATGACCCATGCTGGCGCACCTGCACTGGCTTTCTTTTCACTCATATCTCATTCAAACCCAATCTCAATAACCATGTTAGAGGCCCAATACCACACTGAACCGCCAGTCTCAGTTTTCTGCGGTGCGACGCTTGCACAGTCGCCCGGGTAATTCAACTTAACTCAATCAACCCGCCTGGATTAACTAAGTCGCCTGATTCAAGTCACTTTCGGTTTTAGGCCGCCCCATTTACTTGGCTTCAGCAGCCGCCTTGTCGCCGCCGTCACCAAGCTCCCGCTTCGAACCCGGCAGGTAGGTGCTCAGCAATTCTTCCAGTACCCGAGGATTCTTACCCTCCTGAATACCCGCTACGGCATCGATAATAATAGACTTGATCATCACTTCTTCTTTTCGGCGCAACGCCAGCTTGCCAGCGAGAGGAATAGCAAAAACGTTGGCAATTAACGCGCCATACAGCGTTGTCAGCAAAGCGATCGCCATGGAAGGACCAATGCTCTTCGGATCCGACATATTGCCCAGCATAAGGATCAGACCGACCAGCGTACCAATCATGCCCATGGCTGGTGCCACTTCACCTATCTTGGTAAAGATTTCGGCACCATCATCGTGCCGTGCGGCCGCCTGATTCATTTCTGCACGCAAGGTTTGCGATATTACTTCGGCTTCGTGTCCATCCACTAACATCTGGATACCTTTAGACAGGAATTTGTTTTCCGTCTCCTTGCCTTCCAGCACCAGCAAACCTCCGGTCCGGGTCTCCTTGGCCATCTCTACCGATTGCTGAATCAGATCTGCCGGCTTGTCCATTTTGAACATCAGAGCCTTCAGGGCGATCTTTATGGCGCCAAAAAACTGCCCCAGCGTAAAATTCATCATCACGGCACCCAAAGTGCCGCCGACCACGATCATTGTCGATGGACCGTCAATAAATGCGGCCAGGCCGCCACCGGTGATCATCGCCGCGACGATGATGCCTACGGCAACTATAAAACCAATCAACGTTGCTAGATCCAAGGTTATCTCCCCTCACTGAAAACACTTTTATTGATGCCATCCGCCGAATCATATAACACGAGGCAAGCTCCCCGCTCCCACTAGCTACTGACGCAACTTAAGCAATTGTACGCCAACAATCAATCGTTCTCCGAGACCAACTTCAACACTCACGAGGGAAGCCTGGCACAAACAGGAAGACAGTTATCAGCCACCGCTTCAATATAAACAAAAAAATATGTGTTGCTCGTAGCTTTACAGCGCGAGCGCAAGGTGGAGCAGGCCAGCATCTAAAGCTTCTGCTTCTTATGGCGAACAATTTCGTTAAAACAACACCGCACCTCTGGCCACGCATCTTCTACAGGATCAAGTCTACGGGTGTTGATCTGCAGGCTGAACCAGCACCCACGGCTTTACAACCACGGACCACACCTCCACACCGCTTTCCAGCCATGCGATGGCCTGGCTATCTGTCACCTGCCCGAGCAAACCGCCAGCCTGCCACTTGTGGACCAGCTCCGCATTGTCGACGCTGATTTGATAGGCAGCTTCCACCATATCCAGCTCGGGCGCCACATAAATTGCCGTGCCATTGGCGAAGAATCGTTGCAAGTCCTGCCATGGGATCCTGGCACTTTCCGAAATCAGCTTACCCCGCGCCAGTTGCTCGCACTCATTTGCCGTCGTCATTTCATCGTTCATCGCAAACTTTTTTCATCTCAAAACCACCGTCTCTCTCAAAATCAGTGCATCTTTAACGCACCTTGTAGACCTTACAAACCCCGCTCTCCGTCACTTTCACAAATCTGCTCTTTTGCATTTTCTATCATCAGGCACTTTTCGCTGCGCGATAATTTCTTGATTGCCGCCTCCCGGCGGCTGGCGCTGCTGCGATCATGGCAAACTTCTGTGTACACCAGTTGCTCAGGTTGACGACCCGCGTGGAAGTATTTCGCTCCTTTACCACTGGCGTGCTCAAAAAAACGTCGTGCCACGTCGGTGGTAATGCCCGTATAAAGGGTACGGTCACTGGCTCGAATCATATATACGATCCACCCTGGAGATGCCTCACGCGGATTACCCACATCAGCCCCCGCCAGTCCGTTCACAATTCTCACGACCACCAAAAGCCACCGGCGCATCGCCGACAGCCCAGGGCGGGTATTTCAGCATCACTGCAGCAAACAGCGTCGATGTCACCAATGTATTCAGCCAGCGTTGCAGTTGCGGATAGGGCGACTGCTGAAACCAGGCCGTATCAACCCCAGCAAATTGACGAACAAACGGCAACACGCCGATATCCCCGACCGATAGCGTGTCGCCCAGTAAAAACGGAAAACGCTGGAGGCGGGATTCCAGCCCTCCGAGGAATCCCGCTGCCTGCTGTCGATAATAATCTGGCGAGCTTTCAGCGTGGCGATCCGCATATTTATACTTATCCAGCCAGGGTTTGAACGAGAAGTCTGTTGCCATCACCAGCGCGCTGGCCGCCGCCAGGTGGCCGTTATGTGGACCTCGCCATCCCCGCGGATCGTTTTTTGCCGTTGCCCACAACACGATGTCCCAACTTTCATCGAGTACATCACCGTTCTCCAACACCAGTACTGGCACCGTACCTTTCGCTGATATGTCGAGCAGCGCCGCCGGTTTGCTTGTTAAGAGCACCTCCCGAAGCTCCACCTCGATACCCGCGTAATGGAGCGCAAGGCGCGCGCGAATGGCAAAGGGACAGCGGCGAAAGGAGTAAAGAATCGGCCTCAAAGCGAACCCACAGTGCTAGCCATAACCGGTTATGGCCTCCGCACAGCGCTATGCGCTTGCTTAATGATGGTGCCCGTCCGGCCCATGTACATGACCATGACCTATTTCTTCGGCGCTGGCTTCGCGGACCTCAAGCACCTTTATATCAAAGGTTAGATCCATACCAGCAAAGGGATGATTGGTGTCGATATCCACAGTGAATTTACCGACTTTAACCACCGTGACCTGACGCGGACCCTCTTTGCCCTGAACGACCACCACACTTCCCGGCACTGGCTTCTTTTTGGCGCGCAGATGTTTAAGCGGAATACGCTGAATACTGTCCGGGTTGCTGGGTCCGTACGGCCTGGTCAGGGGCACGCTGATCTCGGCACCGACCTGCAGGCCAGCGAGGGCTTTTTCAAGCGCTGGCAGCATACCGCCGTGGCCATGCAGGTATGTCGTCGGACCGGCCCCTTCCGACGACTCCACCAGCTTGCCCGCCACATCTTTTAATTCATAACTGAACTGGACGATACGATCTTTAGCAATTTCCATACACATCACCTGACAAACAAAACCGCGAAGTATCTTGATTGGTTGCGGATTTGGCAAGCGCCCTTGCCATCACTACGCTGCAATGGCCATTAACCATAAAAATTTAGTGAGCATTTGATACGGAATACCATACCTTAATTTTATTCCTTTACAGCGGAATCGGTTTTCATCGCAACCAGGACGGCCTGGCAACGTCGACATCGATAAACAGCCTGACGTCGACAGACTTTGTTATGCCGCCGAATACCCAGTTGATGCGCGCCGCAATCACAACGATAGGCCACCTGCTGATAGCGCCGCTGAGGTACCCCGTCCAGGCTGTGATCGAAGGTACGGCTTGCCTCGACGCCAAACCTACCCATCACCGCTCGCCACTCCACACCGTGTGGTTTGATGTTCGCCATGCCGTGCAGACAATCGGCAATGTAGTGAGCAACTTCGTGAGCAACCGTGGAAACCAGATGATCCTCAAAATAGCACGCAAAAATATAGGGGTTGTAGCGAATCTGACGTGCCTTACCGTTTACTTTGTACATACCACTGGCGCGACCGGAGAGATCAAATAGCACCGGAATCGACGCAAACTCCCTGCCGAACAACCCGGCGGCCAGCTCAATGTATTGCTCAGTAGCGGCCACCACCTGATGCCGTTTTTCGGTATTGATGGGCTTTAAAAGCGGTGGGGGCGACGTCACGCTATGATTTCATCATTTTATGGCGTCACGCTTGCCCGGCCAGACACCGCAACAGCGGAACGGCCTGGGCAGTTCCGCTGAAAATGTGAGCAGGCCAGTTTTAGTGTGATAAGCAGGTTCCTGTCAACGGCTGTTGCGCAATGGCTACCGCGCATTTTGGCTGCAAACCTCGCTGCGCCCGGTAACTCGCTATAATGCCCCGTTCGCTATGCGCGTCCACTACAATCAATTGTCCACGAATAGGGGCGTGTTAAACCATACGTGTTAAACCATAGACGTATCAAACAAATGTATCAAATAGCCCTGACGAATGATTGTTGATCTGCATAGTCACTCCACCGCATCGGACGGCACTTTATCTGCCACTGAAGTCTTGCTGCGCGCCGCACAGGCCGGCGTGGATGTGCTCGCCATCACTGATCACGATACCGTGGCAGGGATCATGACACTAGACCCGGCGCTATCCAGCACGCTGACTCTGGTGCCCGGCGTCGAATTATCCGCTTTGTGGGGCACCGTGGGTATCCACATCGTCGGCGTCAATGTTCATCTGGACAGTAGCGAGTTTCAGGACGCACTCGCCGGCCAACAGCGGGCGCGCTACCAACGCGCAGGCATTATCGCTGAGAAACTCGAAAAGAAGGGATTCCCGGACATGCTCACCCAGGTTGCCCAGATGGCGGGCAGCGCCAGTATCGGACGCCCCCATTTTGCGCAACAACTGGTCACCATGGGTGCCGTACGCAGCACCGATGAAGCCTTTCGCAAGTACCTCGGCACCGGCAAACTCGGTGATGTTAAACAGCTCTGGGCGCCGCTCACGCAGGTCGTCTCGTGGATTTGCAACGCTGGCGGCACCGCGGTGCTGGCTCACCCTGACAAATATCATCTCAGTCGCACCAGATTATTGGCACTGGTGGACGATTTCAAGGCGGCTGGAGGCGCGGCAATAGAAGTCGTCTCCGGCCAACAAATGGCTGCGAAAACACGAGACCTGGCGACCCTCTGTACGCAGAAAGGCCTGCTGGCTTCCTGCGGTTCAGATTTCCATCAACCAGGGCAAAGCTGGTCAGAACTTGGCAGCCACGCAACCCTGCCCGAAGGTTGTACACCGGTATGGGATCGCTGGTAAATCATGCTAGCCGGCAACTACTGACAGTCAGCACTGCCAGAACAAGCGGTTGGTCAGGGTGCAACCACCACGACACGCATCGCGTCCATGCTGAGCTCGGCGTTGGCCAGATAGCCCTGTAAAGACGCCATGGCGTCACGTAAATAATCAATCTCCGTCGCGCGAATATTGGCATTGACCTCGGCAAGCGCCTGCAGGCGCTGCAATTCTCCGCCCAGAATTTCGCGCGCCCGCTGCCCGGCAGTGGTCACAATGCCAGCCTGCTGCTTAAGCGCGAGCTTCTCGGCGTGGGCAACCTGTTCGCTGACCTGGCTGCGAATATGACGCACCATTTCACCCGCAATGTTTTTCTTCACCGGCTTACACAAGATCGCCAAACGTTCTTCAGTGAGCGTTAAACTGAGATCTCGCCCCTGCTGATCCACCACCACCCGCACCAGCGACTCAGGCAAATAACGCTGCACCTGCAACGCCCGCGGCGCCAGACAGCGCAGCGTAAATACCGCCTCCAGCAACAGGGTTCCGGGCTTTAGCGGCGGTAACTTGATAGAACAAATCGTCGTGCTGCCAAAGTCACCGTCCGCAATAGTATCCATAATGCCGGCAACCAGCGGGTGCTCCCAGGTGAAAAATTGCATGTCTTCCCGACCCAGGGCCCGCTGGCGTGAAAACGTCGCTGTGAGACCGTCTTCCGGCAAACCCGCGATAGCGTGACTCATCTGATCACCTGGCTCCACCACAATGGAGTCGGCGCTGTGGTAATGCTGATCGATACCGAACTCGTCGAACACACGGTCCAGATATTCTGCCACTTCATGACCCTGACCCAGGGCTTCCAGCGCCACCACCACTGCTTCAGCGCGCGGCCGGTCACAGGAATTCAATTCCAACAGTCGATCGCGCCCCTCCTGCAGAGCGGCCAAAGCCTGTTCGGTCAGCTTGCAGGTGGTATCGATAAGCTCGTCGCAAGCCTTCGTGTCCTCACTGTGGCATAGCGCGTAATGCAAATGCTCCGCGACCTGACTGTAGACTGCGGTGCCGACCTGACACACCCGCTCGAAAGCATTAAGCCCCTCGTGATACCAGCGTAGTAACACCGTCTGGGCGCTGTGCTGGTGGCAGGGCACATGAATGTGTACATCTTTTTTCTGGCCGATTCGATCCAGTCGCCCTATACGTTGCTCGAGCAGGTCGGGATTAAGTGGCAGATCAAACAGCACAAGGTGCTGAGCAAACTGAAAATTGCGCCCCTCACTGCCAATTTCGGAGCAGACTAGCACCTGGGCAGCGTCATCTTCATCGGCGAAATAGGCCGCCGCGCGATCCCGAGCGATCAGGTTCATGCCCTCATGAAATACCGCACTGCGCACGCCCTGACGCAAGCGTAAAAACTCTTCCAGCTCCCGCGCAGTGCGGGCGCTGGCGCAAATTACCAGAGCTTTGTGCTCACGGTTATCCGCCAGCCATTCCACCAGCCATGACACGCGGGCATCCTCGGCCAGCCACAACGCACCCAAACGCTGTTCCGGGCGCAGAAGATCCGCCACATCAGTGGGCTCATCGCGACCAGGTGCATGGTCAGCCCCCGCTCTCTCACCACGTACCGGAGCGGTTAAGGTATAAGCATGAAGGATCCGTCGGGGGAAACCGGCGACCGCGTCACGGGTGTTGCGAAAGAGCACCCGGCCGGTGCCGTGACGATCAAGCAGACGCTGAATAATATCGGCCGCAGCAGCTGTTGCGGCACCGCTGACTATGGCTCCTTCATCGTTTTGCTCTGCGTCCTGCATGTCCCGCTGAAAAGCCAGTAACAATTGCTGCCCCGTCACTTCACCAAGGTAGCGCGTCACCTGACTGACCAGGGCATCGCGCTCAGCCTGCTCCGTCGGCAAATTCGCATCAAGCAGCGCAGTGACCAGCTCACTGACTTGATGGTAGCCAGCTTCTTCTTCAACAAATTTTTGTAAATCGTAATAGCGGTCGCTATCGAGCAGTCGCAGTCGCGCAAAGTGTCCATCGACACCGAGTTGTTCGGGCGTTGCGGTCAACAACAACAAACCGCCAATATGTCTTGCCAGCGTTTCAATACAGCGGTACGCGGGACTGACTTCCGTCTCGCTCCACTGGAGATGGTGGGCTTCATCGACCACCAGCATATCCCACGGCGCGGCCTGCGCTTGCGCCAGACGGGTTGGGTTATTGACCAGAAACGACAGGCTGCACAATACCAGCTGAGCACTTTCAAAGGGATTATCGCCAGGCAGCGGAGCAGTTGAGTACACGCTTTGAGCGTTATTTTCCAGATCGATGTTGGCTTCGTCAATCGCACCGTCGCCAGCGTATGCCTCGACTTCGACAGACTGATCTTCCACATCGGGGTCGTCGCCCTCTGCAGCAAACAGCTCTTCGTCAAACAGTTCATCCTCCCGCTGCTCCAGCGCGATACAACGCGCTTTATCGAGAATCGTAAAACGCAGATTAAAACGCCGCAGCATTTCCACCAACCACTGGTGCACCAGGCTATCGGGCACCACGATGAGGACACGATCGGCGCGACCGGTAATCAGTTGCTGGTGAATAATCAAACCCGCTTCAATAGTTTTACCAAGACCGACTTCATCGGCCAGCAACACCCGCGGCGCATGACGTTGCGCCACCTGACTGGCGATATAAAGTTGGTGGGGTAATAGTTGCACCCGAGGCCCCAGTAAGCCGTGCACCGGCGATTGCCTGATACGGTGGCGATGCTTTAAGGTCTCGCAGCGCAACCTGAAGCGGTTGGGTTTATCCACCTGCCCGGCGAAAAGTCGATCCTTAGGTTTACTGAACCTGACGAAGCTATCCAGGTCAATTTCGTGCAATACGAGGGATTCACCGAGATCGTCCAGACCGGCGTAGAGCACGCAACCGTCACGCGTACTGCTATCAGTGATCGTAAATTGCCGACCGTCCGCAGTCCTGACACAGTCCCCAACGGGATAAATCACCCGACCCAGCGGTGCATTGTCCGTGGCATAGGTTCTCTGCTCTGCAGCAGCGGGGAACGTCAGGTCAACCCGGCGGCTGACAACATTCACGACAATACCCAGCCCCAAATCGGCCTCGGTATTACTGATCCAGCGCTGGCCTGTCGCAAATTCTGAATTTGACAAAAACCTTACTCTTTTCGTAGTCAGGGGAGCTATCAGCTCGATGGCTAACCTGGTGATTAAATTAAAGACGCGCATTCTAGGGGTTTAGAACTGGCGCACCAACTGCTTTCGGCCCTTATTATGCTCAGGTTGCCCGATAAAACGCTCTATGCTGACCGTGCATCTCGGCGCCCACGCGGGTACTCTAGCGGTTTTTTGCAAGGTCCATCTTTTACTATGACGACCCTCGGTTTACTCGAAACAGATACGCTTTACGATGATCTACTCGCCGACTACGGCTCCTACGGCCAGATGTTTGCGCGCTTTTTTAACGACCTCGGAGGCGAGTTGGAGTACCGCTACTACCAGGTTCAACAGGGCCACCTGCCACAGGCGACAGACGAGTGCGACGCCTATTTGATCACTGGCTCGAAAGCTGGCGTGTACGACTCCCTGCCATGGATACCACCGCTGCAGACATGGATAGCCGATTTCCATCAACGGGGCGCGCGGCTGATAGGCGTGTGCTTTGGGCACCAGATTATCGCGCACAGCCTGGGCGGCCACGCCGGGCGCAGCGACAAAGGCTGGGGCGTTGGCGTCCATGCTACGGCTGTCTGTGCCACACATTCATCGTCAGCGACTACCGATAATGCGATGGCGTCAAGGCCTTCACAAGTGAGCCTGCTGTACAGTCATCAGGATCAGGTTGAAACGCTACCGCATGGCGCACAACTGCTGGCCAGCAGTGAATTCTGTCAAAACGCCGCATTTAAAATAGACAACCGCGTGCTGTCTGTGCAGGGTCACCCGGAGTTTACGCCACTGTATTTGCAGCGCCTGCTGAATCGGCGTCGGGCAGTAATCGGCGAGGCGCGCTATGCCGCAGCAACCGCCTCCCTGGATCAGGCCACCGACGAACAGCGGGTAGGGCGTTGTTTGATTGATTTTATTCGAAACGGCTAGTCTTGCCGGGAACGGCCCGTGTGACACAGACACAAAATGGCGAACCTCTCCTCAGCGCAGAAACTTTTCATCAGCCCAGAAACTTCCGCACATACCAGCAACTGGCCTCTATCTGATAGCCTTCCTGTCGCGCCCAGGAGAGCGCCTGGCGGACCAGTTTTTCGGCGACGCCGCGCCCGCGCAGGGCGTCGGGCACAAAGGTATGGTTAAAGTCGATTTGCCCACCCGACAGCCGATAATCGGCAACGGATTCGATGCCATCGACAATCGCAACAAAGCGCTGTCGCTCAGGTTCGTGCCGCACTTCTAACCCGCGTTCCTCTGCATCTTCGCTCATATCAAATGCTCAACAGTCAATTTCGGCAAGCTGAGATTAGTCCTGGAAAATCCGGTACGAATACACTGGACTGTAAAATACCCGGCTCAAATACCCGCCCCATAATATCGATTTTAAGGGGTGGCGGTTGGATGGCGATCAAGGCATGCGTAGCACGAATGTCGCAGCCACTACCGACCCATGCCATAAAATTCGTCGTTGGGTCGCATACTGGTCAAGTTGGCCATGCGATTCGACAGACAGAAAAACGCGCTGATACCACCAATATCCCAGATGTCTTCATCATCAAAACCATGGCCTCGCATCAGGACAAAATCCTCGTCACCGATTGTGGCCGAAGCCTGACTCACCTTGACCGCAAAATCCAGCATGGCCCGCTGGCGAGGGGTGATATCGGCCTTGCGATAATTAACGGCCAGCTGATCGGCTAGCAGAGAATTCTTTGAGACGATGCGCAATATGGCGCCATGGGCAACCACACAGTAATGGCACTCATTGCCACCACTGACGGTGACCACAATCATCTCTTTTTCAGCCTTGGTAAGATTGCTGTCCCGTAGCATCAGGGCATCGTGCATGGCAAAGAACGCCCGGCATTCATCCGGGCGATGTGCCAACACGAGGAACACATTGGGAATAAAGCCGGTTTTTTCCTGCACTTTTAACACAGTATCACGCAGGTCATCGGGCAACTCGGCGATTGAGGGAACGGGGAAACGGCTGATCGGCTTACTGACGTTCATTAAAACTCCTGCAGGACAGCGAAACGAGGGTAGCGGACAAATCTATTCTTCTGCCGACCAGGCAGCATATCCACCATCCAGGTTATAAACCTCGGTAAAACCCCGGGCCGCGAGAAAACCGGCGGCATTCTGGCTTGAATGGCCGTGGTAACAACACACCACCACCGGCCTCTCCTTGTCCCCGGAAGTCAGAAACTGTTCAAGGGTTCCATCGTTGAGTAGCTTCGCCCCCTCTATATGACCAGCCGCAAAAGAGTCCGGGTCGCGAATATCAACTATTTGCACGTCCTGACCCTTCTTCAACGTCTTCAAATCCGTTACTGAAAGATGTCGCCACATGCCCGTTTCCTCTAACTAAGCGTACGGCCAACTCATCCGTACACGTCGTGCTCATCACGCTCATCAGCTTATCCGTAAGTGCAAAGATAAGCGGTATCCCCGGCAACCTGCAACTGAAAAGTCTGTTTAGCTGCAACCGTGAAGGTTGCGCCAGTCGCATAGGTCTGCCAATCATCGCGGTCCGGCAACTTTACCCGCAGTGCACCGCAGACGACCGTTATGGTTTCGCGCTCACTGGTGCCGAATTCGTATTCGCCCGGCGCCATGACGCCAACAGTAGCAGGTAAGTGGGCCCCTGCAAACGCGATCGACTTCACTTTACCGTCGAAATATTCATTCACCTGTAACATAAACTCTCCCTAAACAAACAATAACCATCTGCCAACAAGGTACGCCTGCGCCCATAAGGTACATCCCTGTTTTTCGTTATAACCGTGCATTGATAATGCGTCGGATCATCATAGCTGGTGCGGCCTTACAAATGACCTGAGCTTACAAATGATCAACCCTATTTAGAAACTTAATCTCTTTGTCTATCAGACAGACCTCAGTCACGGAGGTATTGCTCATCCGATAATTGACCCACTTACTGTTGTCCTTATCAATCCAGTGGGACAGCGCGAAGGCGATGGCCAGACCATGCGCCACCACCACAACATTCTCACCCGGATGGTTTTGGTGGTGTTCTTCTACAGCCGCCACAAACCGCTGGGTAACTTCGTAGCGCGATTCACCACCTGGCGCACGGTGGTGTTCATCTTCGAGCACACGCTGAATAAACCCAAACTCATTGCGTAACTCGTCAAAACTTTTACCCTCGTACTCCCCGGCGCCAAACTCCATCAGTCGTGGATCAGTCCGCACCTGGTGATCACCCCTCGCCGCGATACTTTCAGCGGTCAACCTCGCGCGCTGTAGCGGGCTGGAATAGATAACGTGAATCTCGGGCAGGTAGTTATGAAAGTAATCTCCCAACTTCCCCCTTTGCTCATGCCCAAGTTCTGTCAACGGCGTATCGGTATGACCGTGCCATACCTGATTGATATTGGCTGGCGTTTCGCCATGGCGAACCAGCAACAGCCTTCCTTTCTCTTCCATCACCTACCCCAGCGCTGCGAAGGCGCAATTATCACAAACTTTCCGCCAGGGAACACAGGGAAATTCGGGGCAATTCTCGACTGTGCAAATTCCTCAGCGCGCTTTGCTGCACTTTTTATAACAGTCACAGTCGGGGGAGCCCTACTGACCGGCGGGCGATACGTCGACTCGAACCGCACACTGGCGATCACTTTAGCGTCGATTTGCGTTACCATTGCCGCCCCCGGGAGGCTGTTGATCCAGGGTCGACGTCATGCAATTTCGCGTTGCTTGTGTTTCGTCCAGCCTGACTGCGCTCACATTTAAGTCCGCCACCGTGCCTGCTGTAACGCCGTCAGCGACTTTAGCTGGTCGGCGCGGGCTAACCGGTATGAGGCAGACAGTTGCCCGTATCCCACTGGGCACGGGCTCGTTTTGATGATTCCAGACTCTTAACGGAACAACAAATAGCTGTTTCTGTCATAGAGGCAGCACTTCACCAGACCCGGCACCGCAACTTTTTAGAAGGAGAGCACAACCAGCAATGAAACAGATACTGACTTTGATGGCCCTGGTGTTAATGACGATCAACGCCTGGGCTAACTGCACGGACAAGGAGGGAAATTCCCAACAAATCTTCGCTGCCTGTCTGCAAGCTGCACAACAAGGCGACGCCACCGCACAACTCTCGGTCGGCAACATGTATTTTAAGGGGGAGCACACCATCCAGGATTACCAGGAAGCGCTGCGATGGTACCGGCAGGCTGGCGAGCAAGGTAATGCCAATGCCCTTTATAACATCGGCGTATTCCACGACAAAGGCTTTGCCGTCGACAAAGACTTTAACCAGGCCGCCAAGTGGTATCAGCGGGCCGCAGATCTGGGTTTTCCTGATGCTTTATACAACCTCGGGGTAATGCACGAATACGGACAGGCAGTAGCCCAGGATTACACCAAAGCTCGCGAATATTACCTGCAGGCCGCAGAAAAGGGTGAGCCTTCCGCACAGTTCAGTCTTGGTCTGCTCTACGACAAGGGCCTCGGGGTGGAAAAAGACTACGTTACGGCCTACATGTGGTGGGCAATCACTGGCGACGGCCACAAAAACGCGAAATTCAACAGGGACTCCCTGGTCGAAGACATGACGCCCATGCAGATTTCAGAGGCGAAACGCCTGGCGAAGGCGTGGCAGGCGGCTCGCCCCAACCTGCAACAGTTGCCACCACAGGAGTTTCCGCCTGGCTTCGAATAAGTCTGGTTTGAGACAGCTACTGTTAAACGCTGCAGCCCAATGAGGCAGTTAACACAGGAACCAGACTCAACTGAGATCTACTGCAAACTTCTTAAGTAGGTCTATGGCAACTATCTCGGCGGCCCGTTTGTGAGTGCGTTTCATAAAAACCCTCGGCGCCGCATTGTGCTGGTAAGCTTCAAGCCAGCGTGCAGCGCACAAACACCAGCGGTCACCCGGCTTTAAACCAGGGAAACCCGCGCCCGGCACAGGTGTCGATAGATCGTTGCCACGAAAACGCGAATACTGCAAAAACTCTTTGGTAACCTCCACACAAACAGTGTGCGAGCCCATGTCCTGATCACTGGTGTTGCAACAGCCATCTCGGAAAAATCCAGTCAGCGGCTTTTCGCTGCAGGGTTGTAAGGGTTCATCGTATACATTTAGGGACTCGTCCATTTCCATCGCTCGTCGCCCCTCTCATTAGGCGATACCTGTTTGGTGGTATTTAATACATATGTGGCGCTGAATAGACATTACAACCCGCCGGCAAGGTCAGGCCGCTGCCATTTAACCACGCTTGAACCGTTATTGGCATAGCAGTAAAGTCAGAAGTACCGAACTACCCACCCCGGGCTCAAGCCATGAATATACAATCTGTATTAACCGCGACGGAGCTTGAGCAAGTCACCGGCAAAAGTAACTTCAATGCAATGTGGATCATCTTCGTGGACTACGCCATCATCGCTATAGCCTTTGCCGTCATGGCGGTGTGGCCAAACCCGTTAACCCTGGTGGTCGGAATTTTTGTCCTCGGCGGTCGCCAACTTGCACTCGCCGTCGTTGTTCATGAATGCGGGCATCGAACGCTGTTCAACTCGCCAAAGTTAAATGAAATTTGCGGCCAGTGGCTGGGCGGTTATCTGGTTTTTTCCCACATGGGTGATTACATGAAAGGCCATTGGCAACACCATAGCCGAGCTGGCACCGCCGATGACCCCGACCTCACAAACTATCAGACATACCCTGTTAAACGCAGCAGCCTACGGCGCAAGATATGGCGCGACCTGAGTGGTCAAACAGGTTGGCGGCGAATCAGGTCCATCGGTCGGGCGCTGACCCACTACAGAACGCTGGATGCCGAGCAGCAGCAGTTTCTACGCCGCAGTGTACTGTGTAATATCGCCTTACTCCTCGTTGTCAGCAGCCTTGGGGCACCCTGGCTATACCTAACGTGGGTAATTGCTTTTATCACCAGCCACATGTTCGTGGTGCGTGTCCGCCAGGTTGCGGAGCACGCGGCGATGCCCAACCTTTACAACAAGGATCCGCGGCAACACACCCGCACCGTATACGCTAACGGGCTCGAGCGACTGCTGTTCGCCCCTCACCACTTAAATTACCACCTGGAACATCACCTGCTGGCCACCATTCCGATCTACCACCTCAGGCAAACCCACGAACTGCTCAAAGCCCGGGGCATGTACAATGACACCCGCTTCCCGACAGGTTACTTGAACGTCCTCAGGGAAGTGACTGTCCCCGGTTGACACTGAAAGTCCCCGCGACATCATTAACCCGGCAGGCAACGCTGCCTGCGCAGTGCCGCCCTGTCATATTTTTCCCGCCGCGACAGAACAACCGCCATAGCGGGCACCACCAAACCACCCTTTATCAACAAAGAGGATGCAGTGCATGAAACTTCCTTTAATGTCCCAGATTAGACCTGCAAAAACAGCCAGGCGCCGTCAAACGCTTACCTTCATTCTGCTGGCTGGCACCTTGTTAACCGGCACCGCCGCGTTCGCGGCCATCGATGACGCAACGGTGCTAAAGCTGATTGCGCAGGTTGAAGCGCTTACCGAAAAAGTTAATCGCCTGGAGCAAAGCGATAAAGAATTACGTGAGGAAAACGTCGCTCTGCGCAAGGTGGCCAGCACACCGGCACCGGGCAACGACAAACTCGCCTGGGCGGAGCGGGTCAAAGTTAACGGTGACTTTCGCTACCGTTACGAAAACATTGATGACGCGGCCAAAAGCCAGGACCGTAACCGCTCACGCATTCGCGCGCGCATCGAAGCGCAGGCGCAGGTGACTGATGACTGGCTGGTTGGCCTGGGACTGGCCTCGGGTGATGACGATCCCGTCTCCACCAACCAGACATTGGGTGATGGCGGCTCGTCCAAAAACATCAATCTCGACCAGGCCTACTTCGACTGGTCAGGCATTGCCAATACCCATGTCATCGGCGGCAAATTTAAAACCCCATTTTACAGACCAGGCGACAATGGCCTGGTGTGGGACGACGACTACCGACCGGAAGGGCTTGCCATGACGTACGCTAACGGTATGTTCTTTGCCAATGGCGCCTTTCTTTACCTGGAAAGTGACGACAAGGCCGGCGCACAGGATGCCGAAAGTATCTGGGGTGCTCAGCTTGGTCTCAACACCGCACTCAGCGATACCACACGATTACTTTTTGGCCTTAGTTACTACAATATCCCGGTGGCCGGCAGTAAACCGTTTTTCAGCAACGCAGCCTTTGGCAATACTCTCGTTAGCGATGGTGCAAATATGGTTTACGCAAACGACTATGAGCAAGCTGAGCTGTTTGCCGAACTCGCTTTTGACGTGGCCGGCTTGCCGGCTAGCGTATTCGCGGACTGGGTGCAAAACCAGGATGCCGATGATAACGACACCGGCTGGGCCGTCGGAACTAAATTGGGCGCTGCCAAAAATCCTGGCTCATGGCAACTTGGCTACATCTATCAAGATCTGGAAGCTGATGCAGTCTATGGCCTTATTACCGACTCTGACTTTGGTGGCGGCGACACCAACAGCAAAGGCCACATGATAAAGGCTGCGTATGCGGTCGACAACAATGTCTCCCTCGCCCTGGCCTATTACATGAACGAAGTCGGCGAACTGGACACAGACTTCGACCGCCTGCAAATGGACTTAAAGTTTAAATATTGATGTACGTGCCGCCGACGCCCGGATCTCGACAACCGCATGCACGACAGTCGAGTTGACAATCATCCAGATGAGGCATCAGGCAGAACGTTAATCGTCCCAGGGTTTAGTTAACTCGCCGCCGGCATCGTGGGAGTTAACTAAACCTGTAGCAACTGAATTTCTCTTACCATCCCACGTCCTCGGCCACGCCTAAATCCGCGGCCAATCCCTGTGCAATTTGCAACCGATCAAAGAATTCGGTAAAACCGCGGGACGCCTGTAGCAAGCGCTTCCACCTGAGTCGTTTAAGTGCTATTACTGATTCCATAGGGGGCATCACGCCTGCCTGCTGGCGCTTTAGCGGATCGGCGTGGGCAGCTGAGCAACAATCCATAAACCGCGAGAGGAAATCTGCATGAAATCACCCCAGCGACTACCAACCGTAATCGCCCTGTTAACGCTCATGTGCCTTGCGCAACCGGGGCTGGCAGATAAGGAGACCGACTGGCTCGAGCTACGCGAAGGCGCTCAGGATAAAGCCACAAGGGCCACCGTACTCGGTGTTAAAGAGAGCGCTAACGGTGATGGCACACAGGTGACTATTGCCATCCCCAAAAGCACGATGAAGACAACCGATGAAATCGAAGAGATCGTTGTCCTCGGCAGGGCACCAAAAAAGCAGGACAAGCCCGTTAAGTTAAACGTCCGGTATGAGTGGGTGAGTGACTACGATAATGACAACTACGGACTGATTATCACCCTCGGCAAAAACACAAAACTCCCAATTCGATTGTATCTGAAAGGTGACACAAAGTAGGTGCCACTGCGCTATCAAGCGATTGATGTAAGACAAAATCCCGCAACTTATCGCGGGATTTTCACGCAACACGAGCTAACAAAATAACGAAATTGCTATACGCTAAACTTTTACGTTCATCGCCTGTGGACCCTTCGGCCCATTCTCTACATCGAAGGTCACCTGCTGGCCTTCAGCCAGGGTGCGAAAACCTTCACTGGCGATCGCGGAAAAGTGCACAAAAACATCCTTGCCACCATCAGAGGGGGTAATAAAGCCGAAACCCTTTGATTCGTTAAACCATTTAACGGTTCCTGTAGCCATAATCATGACCTCATTGCATATTTAAAATTAAACCGTGATACAAATCTTACAAGAAAAACAGCCTGGGGAAACGTTGCCCAACATCATCTGCAACTTGTAGCACGCAATTAGTGTAGCCTCTTTTCGAGAAAAAATATCAATCCCTTCGCCCGCTTAGCCGAGCGATCGTTTGCTCGTGAAACGCGGCTCTGAGGGGCGAACGTGCTGTCGTCACTGCCAGCTAACACCACAACTCAGCAAACTGCCGTCGACAAGCCAATCGACAGAAACGACACCGGCAGCTTCCTGCTAGTTAAGAAAGTTTTTATCGAATCACCTTTTATTACCATATTTAAGGTACACTGCGCGCTCTAGTCCGGGTGCACTTCGGTCTGCACCTTTATTCCACCGCGGTAATCTTTCCCGATTCACCTCGAAACAAAAGTACGTTTCCGCCTAGACCGTCCCAAAACAACTGTCAAAATCAT
>JBFJZC010000007.1:0-22439 GCA_041622295.1 Porticoccaceae bacterium | reverse complement strand
GGAGCGCGATAAAAGCCCGAAAGACACGCCGCTGAAAGCAGATAGCGAGTCAGCTGCGCCGATCGTTAGCCTTGCAAAACCCGACAGGAAAGACATACCAACGCCGGTCAAAAAGGTAACGGACGCGACTGATCCCGAAAGCGACTAGAGAGGACTTCAGTCAAGCAGTATAATTGCCGGCTTTTCTTACTGAGTGTTCACCGAGCACTTTACTGAGTGATCGGTAGTCACACATATCACGCAGCCAGCCACCTCATCAGTCAGACGAGTAACCAGCAGACGATCATGGACAAAACCTATCATCCCCAGGATATTGAATCCCATTGGTACCAGGTATGGGAGGCAGCGGGCTACTTTAAACCTTCGGGTTCGGGTTCACCCTACTGCATCATGATTCCGCCGCCCAATGTTACAGGCAGTTTGCACATGGGCCATGGTTTCCAGGAAGCCATCATGGATGCGTTGGTGCGCTACCATCGGATGAAGGGCGATAACACCCTGTGGCAAGTAGGTACCGACCACGCCGGTATTGCTACTCAAATGGTGGTTGAGCGCCAGCTCGATGCTGATAGCATCACCCGGCATGACCTCGGCCGCGAAGGCTTTATCGAAAAAGTGTGGCAGTGGAAAGCCCAATCCGGCGGCCAGATTACTCAGCAACTGCGTCGCCTCGGGGCGTCCCCGGACTGGTCCCGCGAGCGCTTCACCATGGATGAGGGGTTTTACAACGCAGTGCAGGAAGCATTTATACGCCTTTACGAAGATGACCTGATTTATCGCGGCAAACGCCTGGTCAACTGGGATCCACAGCTACACACCGCCATATCTGACCTGGAGGTTATTTCGGAGGAGGAACAGGGCCATCTCTGGCATTTCCGCTACCCGCTGAGTGATGGCAGCGGCCACCTCACGGTCGCGACAACACGTCCCGAAACCATGCTCGGCGACACTGCCGTGGCGGTCAACCCAAACGACGAGCGCTATCAGCAACTGATCGGCAAGACCGTGCGCTTGCCGCTGGTCAACCGGGAAATACCGATCATTGCCGATGATTACGTCGACATGGCATTCGGCACCGGTTGCGTCAAAATCACGCCGGCGCATGATTTTAACGATTACGAAATAGGTCAGCGCCATCACCTTGAAGTCATTAATATCCTCGACCGAGATGCCAGACTCAATAACGATGTGCCCGAACAGTACCGTGGCATGGATCGCTTTGCGGCACGCAAACTCGTGGTGGCCGAACTAGACAGCCTGGGCCTCGTCGACAGAGTAGATAACCACACATTAAAAGTCCCACGTGGTGACCGCTCCGGCGTTGTTATCGAACCGTGGCTTACTGACCAGTGGTATGTCGACGCCAAATCGCTAGCCGGCAGAGCCATTGCCGCTGTAAAAGGCGGCGATATCAAGTTCGTGCCTCGGCAGTACGAGAATATGTATTTTTCCTGGATGAACGACATTCAGGACTGGTGTATTAGCCGTCAACTTTGGTGGGGGCACCGCATTCCAGCCTGGTACGACGATAGCGGTCAAGTTTATGTGGGACGCAGCGAAGCCGCCGTCAGAGCCCAACATGGCATCACGCCGCAAACCCTTCTGCATCAGGACGAAGACGTGCTCGACACCTGGTTCTCGTCGGGGCTGTGGACTTTCGGCACCCTAGGCTGGCCCGAGAAAACCCCGGAACTGAGCACTTTCCACCCGACCAATGTACTGGTGACAGGCTTCGATATTATCTTTTTCTGGGTGGCACGGATGGTAATGCTAACCCTGTATTTCATGGACGAAGTACCATTCAGAACCGTCTACGTTCATGGTCTGGTCCGCGACAGCCACGGCCAGAAGATGTCAAAATCAAAGGGCAACGTTCTCGACCCGATCGACCTCATAGACGGCATTGAACTTGACGCTCTCGTCAATAAGCGCACTAGCGGCATGATGCGACCTCAGGATGCCGAAAAAATCACACAGCAAACCCGTCAGGAATTTCCTGGCGGCATTGCCGCCTACGGTACGGACGCACTCCGCTTTACCTATTACTCACTGGCCTCTACCGGCCGCGACATTAACTTTGACGTGGGCCGCATTGAAGGTTTCAGGAATTTTTGCAACAAGATCTGGAACGCGTCCCGTTACGTACTAATGAACACCGAAGAGCACGACTGCGGACAGCTCAACGATGATAATTATGAGCTATCACTGGCGGATCGATGGATTGTCAGCCGTCTACAAACAGCTGAACAGGCCGTTATCGAGGGCCTGGAATCCTATCGACTGGATCTCGCCTCGCAGGCGCTTTATGACTTTATATGGTCCGATTACTGCGACTGGTACCTGGAATTATCGAAACCCGTGCTGTGGGATGAGCACGCTTCTGACGCCCTGAAAAAAGGCACCCGTCGCACCCTTATCCGGGTGCTGGAAGCAACACTGCGGCTGGCCCACCCACTGATGCCCTTTATTACCGAGGAAATCTGGCAGAAAGTTAAAACGCTGGCGGGCAAAGATGGCGAAACAGTCATGCAGGAAAACTTTCCGACGCCCGATGCTGGTAAACAGGACAGCGCCGCCACGGACAGCATTGAGTGGGTGAAGAGCGTGATTATTGCTTTACGAAATATTCGCGGCGAAATGAATATTTCGCCGGGTAAACCCTTACCGGTGTTGTTCACTAACGGTACACCACAAGATCAACTGCGACTTCGTGAGAACAGCCACTACCTGAGTAAACTGGCCCACCTGGAATCCATTACCTGGTGCGAACCCGCGGATGCTCTGCCGCCGTCGGCTACGGCACTGGTCGGCGACCTGGCGGTGCTTGTGCCGATGGCTGGCGTCATCAACAAGGACGAAGAACTGGCACGACTCGATAAGGAAATTGGCAAGATCACCAAAGAGACGCAAAGACTTGCAGGCAAGCTCGATAACGCTAAATTTGTCGCCAATGCACCCGAGGACGTCGTGCGCAAAGAGAGACAGAAACTGGCAGAGGCGACCGCCTCAATAGGCAAACTTGAGGCTCAGAAATCTCGCATCCAGGCACTTTAGCGCATCACACCTGAGCTGCTTTTGCCGATAAATGGCAGCGGATGACACATGTCCGCGTTGAGTGTACGTCCTTAAGGCAAATAACCCCGTAAACAAAAAAGCCCGCAGCGAAAAAGCTGCGGGCTTTTCTAGGGCCTGGATTTGGGTCTCCTACCTTAGGAGCCTGATTATAAGAATCAGGCTTCCAGGTATTTAGCAGGATCTCCGCACCTACCCAGGCCTGTCCTCAGGCACTCAGATCGATCGGCTTGTCAACGGCATTTTTCTTAACAGACTTCAGTTTGGCGCCCAACAGCCATCTGGCTAAAGCAGGCATCACCAAAATCGCACCGAGCATGTTCACGACAAACATGAAGGTCAACAAAATCCCCATGTCTGCCTGGAATTTCAGGGGTGCGATGATCCACATGCCAACCCCGACACCGAGTACGAGACCAGTAAAAATAATGGGTTTCCCGGTTAATCGCATGGCGTGATAGAACGATTCCTCCAGGGATTCACCACGCTCAATGTAATCGTTCATACGGCTGTAAATGTAAACCGCATAGTCCACCCCAACGCCCACACCCAGCGCCACTACCGGCAGGGTATTCACTTTCAAGCCGATCTCCAGTATCGCCATCAACGCGTAACAGAGCACTGACACCATAAACAGGGGCAGGATGATACAGAGCATGCCGCCAAAGGAGCGGAAGGTTATTAAGGTCAGCAGTATTATGGCAGCATATTCCCATACCATAATCGGGATTTGCGCTTCTTCTACCGCGACGTTAGTTGCAGCAATAATGCCCACGTTACCTGCCGCCAGGCGAGGTTTGAACAATTCCGGGCCTAGCGATGGCTGAAACGCATTAATACCGGCGATAATAGTGTTTATCGTCTCCGCCTTGTGATCCAGCGTATAAATATTCACCGGCATCGCACTACAGGGGGCATTCATAAATTCGTCGCCGCCAGCGCCCATGTGATACAGGCTTGATGACATGGAACTTGAATTGCGCGACAACTGATACCAGCGCGGACTGCCCTCGCTATTGGCCGCCAATATCAGTTTCTGACTATCCACCAGGGAAGCGACCGACTGCACACCGGGTAAATTGCGGATATGCCAGGCAAAACGGTCGATTTCTTCCATGATATCGAAGTCAACGCAGGCATTTCCCTTTGATTCAATAATAACCGCCAGTTTGTCCACGCCGATAGAAAAGCGTTCGCTAATAATTTGACTATCGATGTTGTAACGAGCATGTTCGCGCAGTTCCGGCACACCGGCCTGCGAATCACCAATCTTAAGTCCGTCATTGGTAACCATGCCCCAGGCCGTCAGTGCCACACAGATAACGACAATGATCAAAGCAGGCGTGGTGCGAGTTAGCTTCGCGCATGCCCGCCAAACGACATCAAGCCTGCCCTCGCTCGCTTGCTGTTTGTTACGCAATCTATTAAGACTATTAACATCACCGATATTAATAAACGACAACAAGATGGGTAAGAGCACGAGATTGGTAAAAATGATCGCCGCAACACCCACGGTAGCGGCAATGGCCATTTCTCGAATAATACCGATGTCGATCAACAGCACAGTCAAAAAACCTACCGTGTCGCTCAACAGAGCGATGATACCGGGAATGAATAGCGCCTGAAATGCCCGCTTGGCGGCGGTTAGGCCACCGACGCCAATGGGTGACGTCGGCGCGGGCACTATTGGCGTACCATCGTCTTCCCAGGCGCCGCCGTACATGATTTCGTTGAGCCAGGCGTTAATTTTTTGAACCCCATGGCTGACACCAATGGAAAACACGAGGAACGGCACCAGGATGCTCATCGGGTCCAGACCGAAGCCCATCAGCGGCAGCAAGCCCATTTGCCAGACTACCGCCACCAGGCCACTGAGTAGCGGTAAGACAGTAGCTTTGATTAAGCCCGTGTACCAATACAGAAATATGCCAGTAAGAACAAAAGTAATCGCGAAAAACCCAATCACCACCCGCGCACCGTCGGCAATATCACCCGTCGATTTTGCAAAACCGATAATTCTCACCTGTATTTTATCGGTTTCAATAACATCGCGAATCTTGCTTTCGAGATCATGGGCTATGTGTTGATAATCAAGGGGCTGTCGCGTTGTCGGGTTAATATCCAACAGCTCGGTGCGGATCAGCGCGCCGGAAAAGTCGTTCGCCACCAGGCTGCCCAGGCGCCCGGACTTGATGATATTGTTGCGAATGACTGGAAACCACTCAGGGGTCGGGCGAAACTCGGCGGGAACAACATTGCCACCCTGGAAACCGTCTTCTATTAATTCGATAAACCGGACATTTGGGGTCAGTATGGATGTCACGGTGTGTCTGGCTACACCGGGCAGAAAAAACACCTCTTCATTGGCCTTTTTAAGCGCCGCAAAAAACTCTTCGGTGAAAATATCGCCTTCGTCAACTGTCAGTGCAATGATCAGCTGATTACCGCTCCCAAACTCTTCACTGTATTCCTGCAACGTTTTTACATACGGGTGTTGCAGCGGCAGCAGCTTTTCGAACCCTGCCTCCATACGCAGCGACGACGCGTGGTAAGCCATAAACACGCTGGTGGCCAAAAACACAATTAAAATTGGAATGCGGTTAGAAAACAGTCTTTCCTGGAACCAGGTGGTGATTTTCTTACTTTGTGACATCGCTACTACCTTAATATGTTAACAATATTATTCTTCACTCGACCATCTTCAAGGGTGCAGTGTTGCACACATAAATTTTAGTCAAATTTATAAACCTGGACGCCGCGGGTGCCGAATAACAGCAATTCCCGCTCGCTGTGGCGCAAGCCCGACACCAGGGTATCAAATCCTTTGTAGGGCAGCAGATCACTCACCACCGAGCCGCCTTTCACCAGCGTCAGAATGGCGCCCATGGAACCGAGTAAAACCACATCGCCGCCGTCGACTTCAACGCAGTCATAAATATTGGAAATAACACCGGTGGTGATCTTCTGCCAGTCCTGCCAGGGCTGTTGCGCTCGATAAACGTTGCCTCGCAAACCGTAGAGCACCAAATCGCCTGAACTCAATTGTGTGACGCCAAAAAAAGTACCCTCATAGGGTGAGGGCCAGACATCCCAGCGCGCCTCTTCAGTTTCCGCGGCAGGATCATAAAGCAGGATTGTGCCCAGCTCGCCAACAATCAGCAGCTTGCCATCGAGCGCCAGCAGCGCATTAAAATTAGGCTCCGGCTCCATACCGAGGTCCTCGAGGCGATCATAGAGGGGATCCGTATCAACCGACCCCCAGGTCTCACCACCGTCGGTGGTTTCCAGCAACAGACCGTAAGCGCCAGCGGCAAAACCGGTATGCTTATCAGTAAAAACAATGTCCAGTATCGGCTTGGGGATGTCGCCACCAGGGATTGGATCCTCATATTGAATGTGCCAGTTTTCACCGGCATCTTCCGTACGAAGAATCAATGTGTCGTGACCGCCTGCCCAACCATTCTGGTCATCTATAAAAAAGACGTTGGTCAGCAAATTCTGTGTCGGCGAATTGCCCTGTCGCCACTCTATTCCGTCATCGGAGTAAACGATATTACCGTACAGGCCAACGGCTACATAGCGACCGCCGACATTCGCAGAGTCAGTTAACAGCACTTTACTCGCCAGCGGCGAGGGGATTGCTGGTTTTTGAATGGACTCGGCCAGTGTGGTTGTCGTCAAGCCGAGAGCAAACATAATCAGTACAGTCTGGTTTATCTGGCTCCTGAAGGAACTTCTTCGTTCTGGGCGAACACGCTCAGCTGATCTGCGACGTAAACGTTGTACAAATGTTGGTAATAGCATCTTGTTATCCACAGTTAGCAAATTCTAAATCGACAGTTCCACTAAAATCACTGCATGTTTAATGCTGTTGACTGCTGATGACAGGCGTTGCGGCATATCAGACAGCCAATTACTGAGTTTCAGATTAAACGCATAAAGCCCGTTTGGGTTTGATTAGATATTTCGTTATTGGGGGCGGCTAAAAGTCAGCAACTCGCCTGATAGTCATCACCGAGGACACTAAAAAATGGCTGGATAAACCAGCCATTTTTTATTCCATTGCCTGTTATGTGCTAACGAATGCCGCGTCTACGCACGGATGCAGGGGTGAAGTATTTGTCTTCCGCACGCCAGGAAAAATCAGGTGCTTTTTCCTTGTCAAACATCAGTGCAAGCATACGGCCCGCATTCATATCGTACTGGACGTCGGTGATAGGATGGAAAAACCCGACGTCATAAAACATCACGTTGTGCGACTCCCAATACCGCCAGGGTGACATGCGACGATCATAGCCATCCGCTGCCACGATCCACCAGGAGTCCTCGTCCAGATAAAACACCCGCTTGCCATAATCGTGGGAGGTGCCTTCCTTCAGTGTCGCTTCCAGCACCCATACACGGTGCAATTCGTAGCGGGCATATTCCTGATTAAGCTTGCCTGTTTTGGTAATCACCTTATCCGGTGTGGCATCCTTGGCCCACAGGCGGTACGCGTTATAAGGCACATACATTTCCTTGCGACCCAGCAGCTTGTAACTGAAACGGTCATTGGGGCCGTTAAAGCCAAACTTCTGATCCGTCGTTGCCAGACCATCACTGGCCGTCAGCGGATTATCGTAAACGATCTGCGGCGCCCGCTTAACCCGCCGTTGACCCGGACTGTAAGCCCAGGCGGCACGAAAACGCTGGTTAAACGTCGCGGGATCCCGCGCCAACACCACTTGACCAGCCAGTTTGGGGGGCGCAGTCAGGGTTTGATAGTACTGCAGCGAGTTTAAATTAACGTCGAAGTCTTCGTCCGCGATCTCCGGGTCAGAGTAGGACTGGTGCTGCTGCACATTCAACTTGTTGATGACATAGTCACCGGTCGGGGTTATCGCAAGCGTGGTCTCCCACGACTCCATCCAGGTGTTAATCGGCTTGGTGGCCTGGTTGATAAGCGCCTCGTCACCACTGTGGGGGATGGGAAATGCCCAGGCTTTGCGCGCGCCCTTAAACCCGACAATACCCATACCAACACCTGGCGCCGGATCTAGCTCAGCGCGGTCGAGGTTTTTCAGGGCCGCTTCGTAGATATAAGGCTTGTAGACCACGGATCGGCGGGTCGGATAAACATTCATGTAAAAATCAGGGTAGGTCTGAAACATCAGTTTCTGACCTTCTGATAACTTGTCTCCGTATTCCTGAAAGTTCTGCGCGGTGATCTTAAACAGCACAGTGTCACTGGCAAAAGGATCGGGATGGAACGTGCCCGGTTTAAAACCCGCTGGCGGCACAATGGGTTCATTCTTCCATGCCGGGATGGTGCCTTCGGCATTGCCCGCGCGAATAGCGCCAGCCGGGGTCAGCTCAGTGCCCTCGAGACCGATTTTCGCGCGCTCTTCCGGCGTTACCGCCGCGATGGCGAATCCCGCGGCCGTCGACATGGTGATCGCTCCGGTCAGAGCGATCACACTCTTGAGCTTGTTTATTTTAACGATACTCATTGATCAACTCCTTAAAAGGCGTATTTGAAAACGACAGACACAAAGTCTTTGTCGTAACTGCCACCGGCGGTACCCAACCAGTTGACATATTGCAAATCCATCTGGGTTTTACCCAGGTAATCAAAACCAATCTTATAGATCACCGTACGCTGGTTTTCCTTCATGCCGCCCGCCGTGGGCGCGGAGTAACCTTCGACGTTGTGCACGAAGATAAGGGTCGGGCTAACCGTCAGGTTCCAGAACAGGTTAGGGTATTCCAGGGCGGCGACTCCGGTATATCCCCAGGAGAACTCGGTGATGGGCTGATCCAGCGGCCCAACGCCAGGGTATCTGCCCGGATCTTCTATCTGGTTACTCTGCCGGGTGGGTGACGTGATTGAATTGTTATTCCGATCCAATATGTCGCCATCTTCCAGGCCGTCTACCCAGCTCATGGATACATCAAACACCATGCTCAGTTTGTCCGCACCCATGAAGTCTGTACCGCCCGACTTGGTCAGGTTACCCAACAGGGTGTAGACATCAGCTGCCCCGACGTCAGCATTGCTCCGGCCAGCCTTGGTGGGATGTCCAGGGTTGCAATCCGAAATCGCATCTTCGGCTCCGGGCCCAAAAGAAGGACGACCGGTCGCCGGAAAGCCAAATGCGTTACCTACGGTGCCACCCCGTAATGCTGGGGGTTTGATATCCGAAATACCAAACAAATCGCGGCATTCGCGAGTATCAAAGGAGTTCGGCTTGAAGTTTAATTCCACTGCAAACGAAGCATCAAAGGGCGCTTCACCATTAAGCGAAATCGCGTAGGTATCCTGATCTTCCGGGTAATTCCACTGGTAGCCCGCCAATGTCATGCCGCCATCGGTCCTTGCGGGATCCAGCCGGGGCGTATAATTTTCAACAAGTTGGGTGTGCGGAATAAATGCGTGGGAACGCACCCAGTAGATACCCAGGTCGGCGAAGTTCCACTGGGGAATAATGAAGTGCATATTGACACCCCACTGGCCACCATCATCCGGCTCCAGGTTATCGCCCCATTTTTCGACGCCGCGGATAAACAGATCCGGGTTGTAGCCGGGACCAATGAAATCAAAGCCGCTGAAATAAGTGCCGACACCCACAAAGGTCGATTCACGCCACTGCCACGTATAGTAGGCTTCGAGGCTGATATTGTTGGTTATGCCAAAGTTAAAGAACACGCTTTCCTGCGGAATCAGCGTCTCTTTCACGTCGGTGCCCGGCGTGGTGGCCTTGGACAGGTCGGTCGGGTTCATCATCTGGGAAATACCGCCGCCCTGGATATTGCTCTCACCCCAGCTGATCACCTGCTTGCCTATGCGTACATTAAGTGGGTGATCGCCAATATCCCAGCCGCCGTAGACAAAGAGATCAAGAATATTAAAACGGTTGCCAGCCATGTTCTGTGCACCATCGGCAATACCGTCGACCAGTTCCTCATCAGGCGAGCCCAGATGAAATACAGAATTACCTGCAGCGTTCAGATCATGCCCCGCGGGCCCACCAGCCGCATAGGGCCATACATTTGGCCGGCCGCAGTTGGTGCAGTCCTTGTTCATTATGGTGTAGTCGTAGACGTAGGCAAAACGCGTGAAAAAACCGAAGCGGTCGCGGCTCAGACCAAAATCGGTCAGGAATGAAACCGGCGTGGCGTAAACATCACCGGCATCCCTGAACAAGTTACGACCCCCGGTAGGATCGGCCGTACCGAATTTGGACGTGCCCTCCACGCGCATCGCCGCACTCGCGGTAAACGTGGTGTCCATGACGCCATCCCAGTCGCCCAGCGTAAATTCAAACGCCTGCGCCGGAACAGTTAATAACAGCATACTTGCGCACACAAGCACGCAACGCAGAGCTGCTAAACGCAACGCTACGATAGGTCGGAAACTATAAAATTTAGCTACAATTGAACGTTTCTTGGCTTTTAAACCTTTCAAGGTAACACCCCCCATGTTTATACTTTTTTGGTGTCCGCGCACGGTAAGTCCTGCACTTATCATTGTCAAGCGGTTGACACTAAATTGAGTGCTTGTTTCTGTGCCAACGAGGCACCACGTTCCCCCACAATTTCATCCTGACGGGGCAAACACTCGGCGCTTACCTGGTGAGCATTTCTGCAGGAGACAGCCAGCGCGGCTAACCTTCGATTCAGCTCGAAAGCGAACGCGCGCGGCGCAACTACGTCACGAGGCTCAAA
Organism: Porticoccaceae bacterium; assembly: GCA_041622295.1. Lineage (GTDB taxonomy): Bacteria > Pseudomonadota > Gammaproteobacteria > Pseudomonadales > Porticoccaceae > HB2-32-21. The sequence goes on along the minus strand of JBFJZC010000007.1, from coordinate 11,663 downwards.
ACACCGTGAATTGCCGGGGTGCTTAGTTTGAATTCGCACCAAATACCAGAACACATCGCAACTAATCAACCCGTGCAAGTTTGCTAGCACAGATTGTATTTCGGTGACCAAACAGGGCGCTGCAGCTCACACAAACTGAAACACAATTTACTTGAGGGGCGCCCCAGATCACGAATGTCCGGCGCGCTCTTTTGGTAAGACCCCATGTAGGCCACATCGGGAACCCGACGACTACGCATACTGAGATAGATTCGAGCCCAGGCATTGTGTCGCCACAGCCCACCGCCCGGCCTTCGGCCTGCAGCAACACCTGAGGCAACTTCAGGGGTTTTATATGCGGGATATGACAAACCCTCGCCTTGCTACCAGCGAGCTAAACCGGCTTACCACATTCACCCCAACGACCTCCATCCGCTCGTCGTGATATTACTCCGCACCCAGCGTCTCGGTGCATATCTGCGTATGAGGATTCAGGATGGCGATCCCTGGCTTATAGAGTCAGGGATCAATAGTCAGGAAAAATAATCCGTAAAGTTTTGCAAAACAGTTTTAGCGAGCAACTGTTAAAAGGCCATCGGCGCTACGGACAATCGTCTTCGCAAACCCACGATAACTTTTAACGGTTAACCGTTAACGGTGATGCAGAGCGTAATAGGAGGGCTACACCGCTTGATGGCCTGCTTGGTCGGTCAACGATGACACATGTAAACGCGCCACCCCGAGCAACCCCGAGCAACCCCGAATGGGCAATCAGGACTGAAGGGGCGCAAAGCAAAAAATGCGTTACTTCAGGCTCGCGTTAATGGCCCCAAGCGCCCTGTTACCGGGACACAGGTCCGACTCGGACAGGCCGCGCAATGACTGATGGACGGTCCGCTGGGTTTTGTGGAAATCCTGGCTATCCGGGTCAACGAATAACAGACCGGTAAGGATTTGGCTGCGTGCTGAGTATTCCTGTATGGCCCGTATAGCGCTGTTGCGATCGGTGCAATCCAGCTCTTCACTCTTGTACAGATGGATCACGGAACCATCATGCAGGGTTATCTCCTGACTAAAACCAGGTTCGTAATCGGCGGTGATTTCCTTGCGAACAGGCACGAAGTCTATAGTCCCCGTCGCTTCCATATGCTCACGCGCATATTCGTAACCCTTACTGGAGCGAGGGGTGTTATTGAATGTCACGCAGGGCGAAATAACATCGATAAAGGCAAAACCACTATGGGATAACGCGGCCTTGATAAGAGGCACCAATTGCGCCTTGTCGCCAGAAAAACTTCGCGCTACAAAGGTCGCACCGAGTTGCAGAGCCATGGTGCAAAGATCAATGGGCTCGTAAGGGTTGGGGTCACCTTTTTTGCTCATAGAGCCAACATCGCTGGTAGCCGAGTCCTGACCTTTAGTCAAACCATAGCAACCGTTGTTCTCAACGATGTAGAGCATATTCAAATTGCGACGTGTTACGTGGGCAAACTGGCCAAGACCAATGGACGCACTGTCACCATCACCTGAAACTCCTATATAGGTCATTTCACGATTACCCAGGTTGGCACCCGTCGCCACCGAAGGCATGCGCCCGTGCACGGAATTAAAGCCGTGCGACTGGCCGAGGAAATAGGTTGGCGTTTTCGAGGAGCAGCCGATACCAGAAATCTTTGCCACCCGATGCGGCTCTAAATCCAGCTCAAAGCAGGCCTGGACAATGGCGCCACTGACCGAGTCGTGACCGCAACCTGCACACAATGTCGACAACGCGCCTTCGTAGTCCTTGCGCGTATAGCCAATCTCATTGACCAACATCTCTGGATGGCTAAATTTGGGGCGAATATAACTCATGATTTTTCTCCCGCAGTTTGACGGCGGATAGGTGTAACCCTGGAACCCCCCAGCATCCGATCTATATCGCCGGAGATGGCCTTGGCAGTGACAGGCATGCCATCATAATAGGCCAGGGAGAGCAGCTTTTTCGGATTCAAATCGCACTCAATGATCAACAGTTTCCGCATCTGCCCATCACGATTCTGGTCGATAACAAATACGCGGTCGTGTCTGGCAATAAAGTCAGTTACCTGGTCATTAAAAGGGAAGGCCCGCAGGCGCATACCATCAACATGGATACCCCTCTCAACGAGCATGTCCAGCGCTTCAAGGGTTGCCGCTGTGCTGGTGCCAAAGAAGATCACCCCGTCGCCGGTCGGCTCGGCCGCAGCAAAGAATTCCGGCGCGGGAACATATTTCTTCGCAGTCTCGAATTTTTTAAGCAGACGATCCATATTGCGCACATAGGCGGCGCCGTCTTCCGTGTAAAGCGCATATTCATCGCGGGACGTACCCCGTGTAAAGAAAGCACCTTTATCGGCGTGAGTACCAGGCAGCGTGCGGTAACAGATACCGTCGTCGTCAACATCCAGATACCGACCGAAACGCTCTTTCATACTGTCGAGCTGATCGGCAGACAGCACCTTGCCGCGGTCGTAACTGCGCTCATCGTCCCATGTCAGGGGAGCAGACATATTGTCATTCATACCCAGATCCAGATCGGACATGACAATGATCGGCGTTTGCAGACGTTCTGCGAGATCGAAGCAGTCCGCCCCCATGTCAAAACATTCCCGAGGGCTGGCTGGAAATAGCAATACGTGTTTGGTATCACCGTGGGAAGCGTAGGCCGCTGAGAATATGTCTGACTGCTGGGTGCGAGTCGGCATCCCCGTCGACGGTCCGGCGCGCTGAATGTCAAATAACACGGTTGGGACTTCGGCAAAATACGCGAGGCCAAGGAATTCGCTCATCAGCGACAGGCCCGGCCCCGAAGTGGCCGTGAACGAGCGCGCGCCATTCCAGGAAGCGCCAATCGCCACGCCAATGGCGGCCAATTCATCTTCAGCCTGAACAATGGCAAAACGGTGATCGCCACTACCGGGATCAATCCGCAAGCGCCTGGCGTATTTTTCAAAGCTGTCCACTACCGATGTCGAAGGTGTGATCGGGTACCACGCCACCACCGTCGCCCCGCCGTAGACAGCGCCAAGCGCGAGCGCGTCGTTACCTTCCATCAGAATCTGATCACCGACTTTATCGCTGCGCTGCAGACGGATGCCCAGGGGGCAGGCGAAATGCTCCTGGGCGTACTGGTAACCCAACTCAAGCGCGTGGATATTGGGCGCAACAAGCTTTTCCTTGCCGCGGAACTGCTCAGCCACCAGGTCCTTTAATACGGCGAACTCAATGTCCAGCAGCGCCGAAAGCGCGCCGACATAAATCACGTTCTTGAATAGCTGGCGCTGCCGGGGATCGGTGTAAGCCCGACGGCAAATTTCAGTCAGGGGCAGGCCGATAAACTGGATGTCGTCGCGCTGTAAACGCAAATCCATGGGCTTGGTGTTGTCGTACACAAAATAGCCGCCCGGTTCAACATCCCGAATATCCTGGGCCATACTCTGCGGGTTGACGCAAACCGCAATATCGACACCGCCACGGCGACCCAGGTAACCTTTTTCGCTGACACGAACCTCGTACCAGGTAGGCAAGCCCTGAATATTAGACGGGAAGATATTTTTAGGGCTGACAGGAATACCCATACGAAAAATAGACTTGGCGAACATGCCATTGGCACTGGCTGAACCGGTGCCATTGACGTTGGCAAAACGAATCACCAGCTCATTGACTGACTCTATGCGTTTCATAGCTCGCTCGCCTTGCTAACCTGGTAGAGAAAACGCTGCATATCCCAGGCTGACGTCGGGCAGCGCTCTGCACAAAGGCCACAATGCAAACAAACGTTCTCGTCTTTCACCATGACGCGGCCGGTAGGTAAATCCATTGAGGTGTACAGCGCCTGGTCAAGGAGCGTCGCCGGAGCCCGCAACCGGGTGCGCAACACGCCTTCTTCCGCATTGTCGATAAAATTGATGCAGTCGGTGGGACAAATGTCCACACAAGCGTCACATTCAATACAAAGCGCTTCGGTAAAAACCGTTTGCACATCGCAGTTCAGGCAGCGCTCCGCCTCCTTATATGCGACGGCAACATCAAAGCCCAGCTCGACTTCAAGCTTGCGATCGCCAAGGGCAGCTTTTTTATCAGCATGGGGCACCTTGAAGCGGGCGTCACTCTCTACCGCGCTGTCATAGCTCCATTCGTGAATGCCCATTTTCTGGCTGACCAGGTTTGTCCCCGGCGCCGGTCGATCATTGACATCACCGTGCTGACAAAAAAGGTCGATAGATACAGCGGCCTGATGGCCGTGGGCAACTGCGGTGATGATATTTTCGGGGCCAAACGCTGCGTCACCACCAAAAAAGACCCTCGGGAGGGTCGACTGAAATGTGGTTTTCGACAGCCTGGGCATGCCCCATTCGTCAAATTCAATACCAATATCTTGCTCGATCCACGGGAAAGCGTTTTCCTGGCCGATAGCCACCAGCACCTCGTCGCAGGGATAGAAAACCGGCTCTTCGCCAGTTGAAACAAGTTTTCGGCGTTTGTTTGTGTCGTATTGGGCCTCAACACGATCAAAACGCATACCAACCAGCTTGCCACCCTCGACTACAAATTCCAGCGGCACGTGATTGTCAATAATAGGAATATCTTCGGCGATAGCATCTTCCTTCTCCCAGGGCGATGCTTTCATATCGGCAAAAGGACTGCGCACGATAACCTTGACGTCATCGCCACCGACCCGCCGGGCCGTACGGCAACAATCCATAGCGGTGTTACCACCCCCTAACACGATGACTTTTTTGCCAATACTCGAGACATGATCAAACGCAACGCTGGCCAACCAGTCGATGCCAATATGAATGGCTTCATCCGCCTCCTGACGACCGGGCAGGTCGGGTAGATCTCTACCGCGCGGAGCCCCGGCTCCGACGAATACGGCGTCATAGTCCTTTGCAAGCAAGGCCTTAAGGCTGTCTACGTAGGTATTGTAAATGGCCGTCACGCCATTATTCATCACATACCCCACTTCCTCGTCAAGCACGGCTTCCGGCAGTCGAAACGACGGAATCTGGCTGCGCATGAACCCGCCACCTTTGGCATTCTCGTCGTAAACGTGCAGTTCGTAGCCGAGGGGAGCAAGGTCCCGAGCCACGGTCAAGGAGGCGGGGCCGGCACCTATCAAAGCGACTTTCTTGCCGATTTTTTTTACCGGCACTTTTGGCAGCAGGTCGTGAATATCGTCCTTGTTATCCGCCGCCACACGCTTGAGCCGACAAATCGCCACTGGCTCTTCATTGGCCAGACGGCCACGACGACAGGCGGGTTCGCAGGGTCTGTCACAGGTGCGGCCGAGGACGCCCGGAAAAACGTTAGACTCCCAGTTGACCATGTAGGCATCGGTATAACGTTGGGCGGCTATCAACCGAATATATTCGGGCACTGGTGTATGCGCCGGGCAGGCGTATTGGCAGTCTACTACCCTATGGAAGTATTCTGGATCTGCAATGTTAGTCGGTTTCAACCTCAAACCTCCGGAGGTCGTCGAGGAATTAAGTTTGCGGGGCGGCTATTTACTGCTTACTGCGTTAAGACGGTTCGCGCTTGCGAACTTCTGCTGCCTAAACTGGTAAATAATACGGCCCGCGCCTTTATACCGGAAAGCCTACCGGCAAGTAAATAACTAAAGTTTATGTTACGTAATCAGGGTGACATAATCAACGCTAATAATAACGATTATCACCCACTGGGGTTCGTTACTGCAGGGTAACCGAGGCGCTGTAATACCGCGCCTATCTCGTCCAGGATCACCGGATCATCAATCGTCGCAGGCACTTTCCAGTCTTCACCGTCGGCGATACTGCGCATTGTCGCGCGCAGTATTTTTCCAGAGCGGGTTTTCGGTAACCTGAGAACCACATCACATAGTCTGAATGCCGCCACCGGACCTATCTTGTCTCGGACCAGTTGAATGGCCTCAAAACAGATATCCTTTGCTGGTCTTGTCACACCGTCGGTGAGTACCACAAGCCCAAGTGGCACCTGCCCTTTCATGGCGTCAGCGACGCCGATCACCGCACATTCAGCCACATCGGGATGGGCGGCCAGCACCTCTTCCATCGCACCCGTCGATAAACGATGACCGGCCACGTTGATCACATCATCAGTTCGTGCCATGACAAATACGTAGCCGTTTTTGTCGATAAACCCGGCGTCGCCAGTTTCATAGTAGCCGGGGAAACTCTCAAAATAGGATGACAAAAAGCGCTGATCGTTGCCCCATAAGGTGGTAAACGTTCCCGGCGGCAAGGGCAGCTTGATAGCCAATGCACCGATCTGCCCTGGTGCCACCTGCTCGCCGTGTTCGTCGAGCACACGTATGTCAAAACCGGGCACTGGTCGTGTTGGTGAGCCAGGCACTACGGGCAATAACTCCAGACCCAGGCAGTTAGCACAGGCCGGCCAGCCCAGCTCGGTTTGCCACCAGTGATCAATTACCGGGACTCCCAACTTATTGATTGCCCATTCCAGGGTATCGGGATCGCAACGCTCACCGGCTAAAAACAGGGCTTCGAAACCGGATAAATCATACTTTTTGATGTATTCCCCATGAGGATCTTCTTTTTTTATGGCACGGAATGCTGTGGGGGCAGTAAAAAATACTTTTACACCATACTCGGCGATAATCCGCCAATAGGTTCCAGGATCCGGCGTGCCTACTGGCTTGCCCTCAAACAGTATCGACGTACTGCCATTAAATAGCGGGCCGTAGACAATGTATGAATGGCCGACCACCCAGCCAACATCGGACGCCGCCCAAAACACGTCGCCCGGGGCCACGTTGTAAACATTTTTCATGCTCCATTGCAGCGACACGATACTGCCGCCTGTATCGCGAACCACGCCCTTGGGCGCGCCGGTGGTGCCGGATGTATACAGCACGTAGAGAGGGTCAGTGGACAGCATCTCGACACAGGGCACCGGTGCCGTATTTTCCAGCGAGCGCCAGTCAAGGTCTCGCCCGGGCACCATCTGCCCCAGCGCCTGCTCACGCTGTAAAATAATGCAGGTTTGCGGCTTGTGCTGAGCCAGCTCAATGGCCTTGTCGAGCAGCGGCTTGTATTCCACCAGGCGCCCGGGCTCGATGCCGCAGGACGCTGCCAGCACCATTTTTGCTTTCACGTCATCAATCCGCACTGCCAGCTCGTTGGCAGCGAACCCGCCAAAGACCACGGAATGTACCGCGCCAATCCGCGCACAGGCCAACATGGCAATCGCAGCCTCTGGCACCATCGGCATATAAATGATGACCCTGTCACCCCGGGTGATGCCCTGGGCCACCAGGGCACCAGCAAATCTCGACACGCGATCAAGCATGTCTCGGTAGCTAAATTTGGCTTTGACACCGGTTACCGGACTGTCGTAAATGAGTGCTGTCTGTTCGCCACGACCCGTTTCTACATGACGGTCCAGGGCGTTATAACAGGCATTGGTCAGACCACCGGAAAACCAGCTTGAAAACGGCGAGTTAGTGTCGTCCAAAACAGTCTGCGGCGGCTTAAACCAGTGGATATCCCGCGCCACCTCGCCCCAAAACTCCTGCGGACGCTGACGCGCTGCCTCATAAACCCGTTCATATTCGCCAGCCATATTGAACCCCCATCAGAGCCAAATTTAGATTTGTTATCTGCAGTCATTAAACAACGTCGCTGCATCCCCTTCAACGCGCCAGCCCAATATCCGCCAGTGACCGGCCCATCGGGCTATGTCGCTAACCATGCAGATCCGCGGGATGCGCAGTGCCGCAATATTTGCAATAGCGGGCATCTTCTTCATGGCCAGCACGGCCGCAGCCTGGACACACCTTTTGTGAACGCATACGCCCCAGCTCGGTGGCAAGCTCGGCGGTGACGATGCCCGTGGGAATGGCAATTATGGAATAGCCAGTGAGCATGGCCAGCACCGAGATAAACTGTCCGAGCACAGTTTGTGGCGTGATATCGCCGTACCCAACCGTCGTAATCGTCACAATGGTCCAGTAGATGCTTCGGGGAATACTGGTAAAGCCGTGCTCTGGACCTTCGATGAGAAACATCAAACAACCAAAAATAACGCTGAGCACAATAACCGTGAAAAAAAAGATCACTATTTTGCGGCGCCCCATATACAGCGAGCGCATCAACAGGCTGGCATCGCTCATATAACGAACCAGTTTGAGCACCCGAAAGACGCGCAGCACACGCACTGTACGAATAATAAGCAGGTAATTAGCCCCCGTCACGATCAGGGCAAGGTATGAAGGCAATACCGAAATCAGATCAACCAGGCCGAAAAAGCTGAATATGTATTTGAGGGGCCGCGTCGAAATATAAACGCGCACAAAGTATTCCACCGTAAACAGCAGCGTAAAAAACCACTCAATATAAAAAAACCACATGCCGAAGCGCTGATTGAGCGCGCTGACAGAATCCAGCACAACCGCTGCGACACTGATCAGAATCGAGTAGATAAGCACCAAATCGAATAATCTTCCAGCGGGCGTATCCGTACCAAAAACAATGATGCTCAGCCGATTCCGAACATTGCTGATTTTCTGGTTCATCACATATTCCGATAAGGCAAATGAGGTAACTTCATCGGCGGCATTATACCTGCGTCGGCGTAACCGTATAATTCACTCTTCATCCGCTGCCAGATCGGTCTCTGCACTGACCTGAAATAAAAAACTCATGCCTACACCCTTGCGCCGCACTTTATCACTTTGGCAGATCACGCTTTACGGTGTCGGCACCATTCTCGGTGCTGGCATTTACGTATTACTCGGCGAAGTAGCGCAGATCAGTGGATTGTTAACGCCACTGGCATTTTTCGTCGCCGCTATCGTGGTAAGTTTCAGCGCCTACTCATATCGACACCTGGCGCGACGCCTGCCGTACAGCGCCGGAGAAGCGGCCTACGTACAGGCAGCATTCGGATTAAACCAGCTATCCACAGGGGTGGGCATGGCCATTGTCTTTGCCGGTGTGGTCTCGGCGGCGACTATCACCCGCGGTTTTACCGGATACGTTGCTGCTCTGATCACCCTGCCCGACTCTCTTGTGATGATTGTGCTGCTATCGGCCCTGATCGGGCTCGCAGTGTGGGGGGTCAGGCAATCTGTCGCTGTGGCAATCTCCACCACATTTATCGAACTGCTAGGCATTGCCGTAGTGATCTGGGCCAGTGCTGACTCTCTGCCAAAATTGCTGGAGCAACCACAGCAATACTTTTTACCCACGTCAATGTCTGCCTGGTCAGCTGTCACCGGGGGCGCCTTTGTCGCGTTCTACGCATTTATCGGTTTTGAAGACATGGTCAACATGGCGGAGGAGGTGATTGAGCCCGAAAAAAACCTGTTCTGCGGCATCCTGATCGCACTAACGATAGCAACTGCACTTTACGTGCTGGTCGCATTAAGCGCCGTTGTCACGGTTGATATCGAAGAACTGTCTGGGGCCGAAGCACCGTTGGTTTTGATTGTAGAACAGAACACCGATTTCCCGGCAGCGGCCATGGCTGCCATCGGCCTGATCGCGGTTATTAACGGTGCCTTGCTGCAAATAATTATGTGCGCGCGAGTTCTTTACGGCATGGGTAAGCAGGGCCTGGTGCCGGGATTACTGGCGCGTGTACATCCCCGAACGCAAACCCCGGTGATTGCCACGCTGCTCGTTGGCGGACTGGTACTGACGTTTGCCCTGTTACTGCCGCTGGTAACCCTGGCTAAAATAACCAGTGCCCTGATCCTCAGCGTTTTCACCTTGGTGAATGCCGCACTGCTTACGTTAAACTACCGTACTGGACCAAAAACGTTCATCGCATTATCAATCCCACTGGCCGGCACAGCGGTTAGCGGGATTTTTCTGGTGATGCAGCTATGGGGCTGAACTGTAGATCTGGTCAGAGCTGTAGAGCTGACCCGCAGACCCCGGTAGTGGCTGGCGACGGCGGGCCTGACTATCACCTGAGATAACAGACAAAGCACCCGGGATAACAGACCAACTGGGACAACACCCGGCCCGCAACTAACTGAAGGCTTGATATGACATTGCCACGATCCATGAAGTGCATAGAAATCTCCCGCCCGGGGGGCCCCGAGGTGCTGATCAGCGCACAGCGGCAAATACCAACACCCAATGCCGGACAGGTGCTGATAAAAGTGGCGGCGGCGGGGATTAATCGCCCCGATGTGTTCCAGCGGCAGGGCGGCTACCCACCACCGCCAGGGGTATCGGATCTGCCGGGCCTGGAAGTCGCGGGAGAAATCGTCGCTTGCGGCAAGGACGTCAATACGCTGAAGACAGGTGATCAGGTCTGCGCCCTGCTTGGCGGTGGTGGCTATGCTGAGTACGCCATTGCTGATGCCGGTCTGTGTCTGGCGCTGCCCGCCGGCCTGTCGCTTATAGAGGCGGCCGCGCTACCGGAAACGGCTTTTACCGTCTGGCACAATGTATTTGAACGCGCCGCCCTGCAACGGGACGAAGTTTTTCTGGTGCATGGTGGCACCAGCGGCATTGGCACCATCGCTATTCAGATGGCAAAGACCTTCGGCGCAAGGGTTTTCGCCACAGCAGGCAGCGCCGAAAAATGTCAAACCTGTGTGGAACTGGGCGCTGAACAGGCTTTCAATTATCACGAAGAGGACTTCGTTGCCGGCATCAAGGATGCGTCAAAGGGCGCCGATGTCATTCTCGACATGGTTGGCGGCGACTACGTACAGAAAAATATTCGTGCGGCAGCATTTCAGGGTCGCATCGTCTCAATCGCATTTTTACGGGGCTCAAAAGTCGAGGTCGATCTCATGCAGATGATGCTTAAACAACTGATCCTCACCGGATCTACGTTGCGCAGCCAGCCGCTGGCTAACAAGGCTGGCATTGCCGCAGCCCTGAGCGAGCAAGTCTGGCCACTGCTAAGCAGTGGGGCTATCAGGCCAATCATCCACAGCACTTTTCCCTTTGATGAAGCCGCTGATGCCCACCGCCTGATGGAGAGCAATGTCCATATTGGCAAATTACTGCTGATACCTTGAGTAAAACTTCCCTAACTATCGTCAACTGTGAATCCTCAATCATGCCCAACGATATAACAAAGCAGAATTCCCGCCTTGTGTACGCCACAGACCAGGGCCGCGTCAAAAACAAGGCCGTCCCGGCCACACGGGTCGAGAGTGACGGTATCGTGCGGATACGCCGCGAAACCAGCGGCCGGAAAGGCAGTGGCGTCACGACGATCAGCGGTGTTCCCGGCAATGACGCTGAATTGAAAGCGCTCGCCAGTAGACTCAAAAATCTCTGTGGCAGCGGCGGTACAGTCAAGAACGGGGTGATAGAGATTCAGGGCGATCATCGACCGAAGATAGCCACCGCACTGACTGACGCGGGCTATACCGTCAAATTTGCTGGCGGCTAGGCCACGACAGTTCTCGCACGACGACAGCACTTTACTCGTTAAACAATAGTTGAATTGACGAGACCAAATGAAGGAGGCAACCGCGGGGTTCGTCGACCAGGCAACTGCGGAAACACCGACATGAAAAAAATTGTGCCCTACGGTTCATGGGAGTCTCCAATCACCGCGCAACTGGTCGCGGCCGCAACACCTGCTCTCGACCAGCCGGTGCTTGATGGCAACGACGTTTATTGGCTGGAAAACCGACCTGAGGAAGGCGGCCGCAGCGTCATTGT
>JBFJZC010000006.1:0-23370 GCA_041622295.1 Porticoccaceae bacterium | reverse complement strand
TGTGCTTATCTTTGGTACCAAGCGTTTGAAAGGCATGGGCGGCGACCTCGGCGGAGCTATTAAGGGCTTCAAAGAAGCCGTCTCCTCCAACGACAAAGATGCCAAAGACTCAGCGGACGGCGAATCAACAACGGATGGAACAGCGCAGACCAGGCAGGAAAAAGAGCAGGAAAAAGCTGACAAAACTGCCTGACGGCGGCATCTCTCCCTTTATTGCTCTCGGGCTGGACTAATCGCCGATGTTCGACATGGGTTTTTCCGAAATTCTGCTGATCGCCGTGGTCAGTTTGATTGTCATCGGCCCCAAAAGACTGCCCGAGACCGTGCGCTTCCTCGGCTACTGGCTTGGCAAATTGCGCCGTAGCGTGCACAACGCCCGGCAGGAAATGGAACGGGAGTTGGGGCTCGACGAAATTCGCCGCGACCTCCACAACGAAGCGCTGCTGAGTCAGCTTGACAAAGAACGCAAGCAACTTGAGAGTGCTCTGTCCTCCGCACCCAGGCCCCCCCCCGCTATCCCAGCCCACAACGAGGCCGAAATGCTCCAGGCCTTTGACGATTTCGACCAGGAGTTTGGCGAGGCAGCCAGTACAAACACCGACGCCGATGCAGTATCCGTGAATAACCCGTCTACACAAACACCCAACACCCCACCGACAACCGTCCATGAGGCGAATGCGGCAGGCACAGCTACTCGGACGGCAGCAACACAGGCGACAGTAACGCAGGCAAAAGTTGCCATAGATCCAGCCGCGAGGCCTGCCAATAAGTCAGGAGAGTCGGGTAAATCCTGATCCCAATGCCTTTCGAAACGCCCAGCCAGGAGCCCAACGTCAGCGAAAAAACCCAGACCATGGTCGAGCACCTCGTGGAATTGCGTGACCGACTCATGCGCATCCTCATTATCACCGTGATTTTGTTTGTCGGCATGTTTCCGTTTGCCAATGAAATCTATACATTTGTATCAGAACCTTTGCGGGTCTACTTGCCGCAATCAAGTTCTATGATAGCTACCGATGTGGCATCACCGTTTCTAACACCGTTCAAACTAACAATCGTGCTGGCCATTTTCGCCGCAATGCCGTTCATCCTTTATCAGGCGTGGGCGTTTATTGCCCCCGGCCTTTATAAAAAAGAGCGCCGTCTTATGGTGCCTTTGTTCGCCTCCAGTATCGTGTTGTTTTACGGCGGGATGGCCTTCGCCTACTACGTTGTGTTCCCGCTGGTGTTCGGATTTTTTACCAGCGTTGGCCCCGAAAACGTTCTGGTCATGACCGACATATCCCGTTATCTTGATTTCGTGCTGAAGCTGTTTTTTGCTTTTGGCGTGGCCTTTGAAATACCCATCGTCACCATCCTGTTAATCTGGACCGGTGCTGTCAGCCCACAAAGCCTGGCAGCTAAAAGACCCTATGTAGTGGTCGCGTGTTTTGTTATCGGCATGCTGCTAACACCGCCGGATGTCATATCACAGGCCTTGCTAGCCATCCCCATGTGGCTTCTGTTTGAAGTCGGTGTGTTTTTTGGCCGCCTTATTCACAGGGCCAGCCCAGACCTTGCATCCCCCACAGATAGCGAAACCATAAGCAGCAACTCCGATCACGATCCAGATGATGGATCAGGTAGCAATCTTGACAATCCCCCTGGTGACCATGTTGGTAGCCGTCCTGATGAAGAAGGCGCCACTGGCGACAAACCGGGTTGAGAGCTGCTCCACCATCGATGATCGAACATTTTCCGCACCTACTTCGGAACGTCTAGCCAGACGTGTTCCATACCCCGAATAACCAAGGCATCAGGCGCGCATGAAAATCCCCAGGCAAATCCAGCCATTGATTGATGATGGCATCATAGATGAAGTCATCCGTCCGCTGATGAGCGGCAAGGAGGCCGCCGTCTATATTGTGCGTTGCGGCAGCGAGATACGCTGCGCCAAGGTCTATAAAGAGGCCAATAAACGTGGTTTTAAGCAGGCTGTGCAATACCAGGAAGGGCGCAAGGTGCGAAATAGCCGTCGCGCCCGCGCCATGGAAAAAGGCTCCAGATTTGGCCGTAAGCAACAGGAAGAAACATGGCAGAATGCCGAGGTAGACGCGCTGTATCGTCTGGCCAAAGCCGGCGTACGTGTTCCCCAGCCCTACGGCTGCTTCGACGGCGTCTTGCTCATGGAATTGGTTACCGACGATGACGGTCTGGTCGCACCACGCCTAAACGATGTGTCCTTATCAGCGGAGCAGGCCCTCGAAGACCACGCTACGGTTATGCGCTACGTCACCATCATGCTTAGCGTCGGGCTGGTGCACGGCGACCTCTCGGAATTCAATGTTCTGGTCGATGCTTACGGCCCGGTGATTATCGACCTACCCCAGGCCGTGGATGCGGCAGCAAATAATAACGCGGAGCGGATGCTGGCGAGGGACGTTAACAATATGACCAGCTACTACGGTCAATACGCCCCCGAATTACTGGACACCCAGTACGCCAAAGAAATATGGGCGCTGTTCGAAAACGGCGAATTACACGCCGACGTTGCACTAACGGGATACTTTGCAGAAAGCGACGAAGCTGCAGATATTGATGCTGTGCTGGAAGAAATCAAAGCCGCGTTTGCCGAAGAACAGGAACGCCAGGAACGTCTGCAGGAAGCCGATGACTAAGACCGGGGTCAGCTTCTCATATCACCGCCGCTACCGATAGTGGCCGCCATGGTCATATTTTATACAGATTAGGTCGACGTTCGCACCACAAATCCTTATAGTGTGCCCCCCTAAAAATCTCTTTTGTATTTAGTCAGGAATAATTCGTTGATTTCCACTGCAAACATCACGATGCAGTTTGGCGCCAAGCCGCTGTTTGAAAACATTTCGGTCAAATTTGGCAATGGCAACCGCTATGGCCTTATTGGCGCCAACGGCTGTGGCAAATCCACGTTTATGAAGATCCTGGATGGCAGCCTCCCGCCATCGGCCGGCAACGTTTCAACCGGCCCAAACCAGCGCATTGGTGTACTACAGCAGGACCAGTTTGCTTTTGAAAAATACTCCGTCATCGACACCGTCATCATGGGCCACGAAGAACTCTGGGTCGTGAAGCAGGAGCGGGATCGCATATACGCCCTCCCTGAAATGTCTGAAGATGACGGCATGAGGGTTGCTGAGCTGGAAATTCGTTTTGCAGAACTGGATGGCTACAGCGCAGAAAGCCGCGCGGGCGAAATACTCATGGGCGCAGGCATTGCGCTAGAACTTCATTACGGCCCGATGAGTGAAGTCGCTCCCGGCTGGAAATTAAGAGTCTTACTCGCCCAGGCATTATTTTCAGACCCAGACATTCTGTTACTCGATGAACCCACCAACAACCTCGACATCAACACCATTCGTTGGCTGGAGGGGCTGCTCAACGACTGCAAAAGCACCATGGTCATCATTTCTCATGATCGCCACTTCCTGAACGCTGTGTGCACCCATATGGTGGATATTGACTATGGAGAACTGCGCGTTTACCCAGGCAATTATGATGACTTTATGACGGCATCTACCCAGGCACGCGAACGCCTTTATTCAGAAAATGCGAAAAAGAAAGCCCAGATCGCTGACTTGCAGCAATTTGTCAGCCGCTTCTCAGCCAACGCATCGAAAGCCAAACAGGCCACCTCGCGCGCCAAACAAATCGACAAAATTAATCTGGACGACATCAAGCCATCCAGCCGGGTCAGCCCCTATATTCGCTTCAAGCAGGATAAAAAGCTCCACCGGCAGGCATTAACCCTGGAGGATCTGGGACACGGCTACGACAAGGAAATATTGTTTAGCAAGGCAAGTCTAATACTGGAAGCGGGCACACGTGTTGCGGTTATCGGCGAAAATGGCGTCGGCAAAACAACCTTTCTTCGCTGCCTGATAGGAGAACTCCAGGCCAGTAACGGCACCATAAAATGGGCGGAGAGTGCTACGGTGGGCTACTGCCCCCAGGACAGCACCAGCGAATTTGTCAATGATATGAATTTATTTGACTGGATGAGCCAGTGGCGAAAAGCTCACCATGACGATCAGATCGTGCGCGCGACACTGGGACGCCTGCTATTTTCCACAGATGACTTTAAAAAGAAAGTCACCGTGTGTTCCGGTGGGGAGAAAAACCGCCTGTTGTTCGGCAAACTGATTATGATGGAAACCAATGTAATGATCATGGACGAACCCACCAACCACCTCGATATGGAAGCTATCGAAGCGTTAAACTTGGCATTGGAAAATTACGATGGCACACTCATTTTTGTTAGCCATGATCGTGAATTTGTCTCTTCATTAGCGACTCGTATCATCGAAATTAAAGATCGACAATTGCACGATTTTCGCGGCGATTATGAGGAGTATCTGGCAAGTCAACAAAGTCCCGAAAAAACTGCCCGCTCGGGCTAAAAAAGCTTCTGGTTACGACCAAGGGACTGTTTGCATGGATGAATAGCTGGCATTCCGCCCTGTCAGCGGCCTTTGCCTACTTTATCCGCGCATAGCCTTTTCAATAGCGTTTCAAACTGTTGCGCGAGTACCGTCCGATCAAAGTGGGCAGCGACATACCGGTTGCCCTGGTCGCCATATTGCTGACAAAGGGCCGGGGAATCAGCGAGCTGGATGATGGCCGCTGCTAGTTCCTCAGCATTTTCCGGTTCTATGGCAATCCCCGCCCCCGCCTCACGTATGATCTCTTTACTCTCCCCATCAACCCCGATAATAATCGGTTTTTTCATAGCCATACTTTCAAAGATTTTTGAGGGTATGACAGTTAGAAATAGATCCAGTTTACGTAGTAATACCAAACTCACCGTGGAAACCGACCACAGCCGAGGCATGTCTTCTTTGGGCAGCTGCCCAAGCATAAGGACATTACTAAGCTGTCTTTCTGCAATCTCCCTGGACAACCGCTGGCGCTCGGCGCCTTCACCAACCATCAAAAACACGATATCTCGTCGCAGACGCAACAATTCAGCTGCTTCGACAACAACATTCAAACCATGTGCCAGACCATGTGTTCCAACATAGGATGCAACAAACTTACCCTTCACTCCAATCGAATCGGCATATGTGTCGTCCGCTTGCCTTGCTGAAAACAAATTCAGATCGACACCGTTACGAAGCACCTCGATGCACTCGTTACGCCCACCACGGGCAAGAATATGCTGTTTAAAAGCATTGGTGACGGGTACCAAAAAATCCGCTTTTCGATACATAAAACGTTCAATGCTCTCAAGCATTCGAATTAGATTACGATTTTTTATAGCACCAACTGCAACGATAGACTCTGGCCATAGGTCCCTAATTTCAAGAACCCAGGGACATCGTTTAATACGGGAGACAAAGTAGCCGCCCAGGCCGTTGAAAAATTGGGGCGATGTTGAAATCACGACGTCAGCTTTAGGTAGGAAAGGCGCCACCAGAATCGCCATTATCATGTAAATGATATAGCTTGTGGTTCGCCTTAAAAAGGCTTCGTTTGCCGTTATATAAGTGAACACCCTTATGATCTTTATGCCATCTTTATATTCGGTCTGTAGCAGCCCGTTCTTGTAACCGGGGTAAGCCAATCCCCTGGGATGATGAGGGATACAGGTAATGACTGTTACCTGATGACCCATGTTCACCCACTGCCGGCAGTGGTCATACGTTCTGGTTGCTGGGGCATTAACTTCCGGAGGGAAATAATGAGACAGAAATAATATTTTCATCTTATTGCATGGTTATTCGATAGGATAACTGACAGGGTAATGTGCCACGCAGACTCATCACAACACATTGATTCTTGAGTTGCAGACCAAATTCAGGGCAATAAATAGACTTCTCTATTCGATAATCCACATCATTATTGACAGCAAATTGCATAGAACGCCTACTTTTACCTACCAGGTCAATGGTGCCATCGCCATTGTCCTTTAAAAGGATATCAGGATGAAAATGCACAAAGCTTTCAACCAGGTGACAGCCACTACCTAGCACTTCATCGGCAATATCCAGTTGGGCAATATTGGCATTGTTTTCATCAACTACCAGTTCAATTTTTCGAGTATGCGTGACTCCGCCCTTCACCCCGTAGAACCCAGCGTAACTCCCACAAAATAAAACCCTGTTTGCTACCCGCGATATATCTGCGCTCACAGCCTTTGCTCGCCGAGCAACGCGAAACTCTCCCCAAATCTCAGACTGATCTGCGCCAT
Source organism: Porticoccaceae bacterium (assembly GCA_041622295.1). GTDB lineage: Bacteria > Pseudomonadota > Gammaproteobacteria > Pseudomonadales > Porticoccaceae > HB2-32-21. The sequence goes on along the minus strand of JBFJZC010000006.1, from coordinate 17,162 downwards.
CCACCGACACTGTGTTGTGAGCTCGCGTGCTCCGTACTATTTGTCGGAGCTGTCCTGGCTCATACTCACAAACACCGCTGTCGACAATTACGCGCTCCCCGGCCAGCATTAGCTCGTAGCTAAGTAAACCACAGTGAGTATGCCCAGGCTGGTAACTGGGGCTTATCGCGCCACATTCCACAACAATCATGTCCTGGGCTTGTCTATACCCGTAGAATCCGCTGTGGGGCTTGTTAATCAAGGTGCTATCTGCCGTTCCGCAAGAGTCGGGGCTAAACATCTGTCCCGGCAACAATCGGTTAGCATAGCTCTCGAGCTCATCAAAATCTGGGGCCACATCGAAAGCAGAATCGTTGAACAAGGGAATTTTACGATCAGGAAATACTATATCGGCAAGAAATGTGAGCGCTCCTGTAGCGGCGAACTGAAGCGCTTCGTACAAAGATGTCTCAAACAGATGGCGGTTGTGATTAACCACGTTATACAAATCCAGATAATTTTCCAGCATCAAGGAATGATACTGAGGTGTACGCTCATAGTGGCCGCCATCCCCCAGGTTCTGCTCGGCGAGTTGGGCGACTAAACCGCGGCCCGCCTTTTGTCTCCACCTACTCGAATTTCTACCTGCGAAAAATGCCGAAGAAAAGGCAAGGGCCTTCAAGTTTTCAAAATAGTGATTGGCGAGAATATGCCGCTCAAGGTTCTTCTCCAGCCATAGCACCTGCTCATACAGACTTACCAGCACAGGCTGAGGTATAAACACTCCGCGCTCTCGACAGGACTTAAAGTAAAAAATCCAGTTAACGATTCGTTTACTCGTTGGGAAAGGTTCCCAGGCAGGACGACTGAGCTGTGGATTTCCTGCTATCCACAGCGACACCAGTGCCAGCTTTTGGCGGTCGTCCAGGTCTGTTTGTCGAAGGCAATCAAAATAGTGCAGGTTATATGCCCATAACCGCTGCGCATCACCTGGTGACCAGTCAGGACAGCTCCAATCAAACTGCCGTGTAACATTTAAAAACTTAAAACCACCATCGACGTAAAGCCTCTTAGCGGCGATGGGAAATGACATCGTCAATTCGTCATTGACTGACACGTCCCCGCTGTAACGTACGGTTGAGCCCCGCACCGTCCGCCGAAGAATAAGAAACACTAACTGGGTAAACTTTAAATACCTCACAGTAGTGAACAGCTTAAGAACCTTGCAACTAGTTATCACAACTCTATTACTTCCACTGGTGGCCGGATGCCGGCAGGACTTAATCATCTTGTCGTTCAACATCAACCACACGAACCATTTGTAGTGAACCAGGCGTATACCAACAACTTAAGCTGTCGCGAAACGATTGCGAAAGCAGTCTTTGCAATCCTTCCACGTGAAATAAGCAAGCTTTGCACCGACACTGTCTGAAATAGGCTAGTTATAATTGTATAGATCACTTGATACACTAAATTTCGCAAAGCAACTCAATATATCGGCGCGTCCAGATATCTGCGTCAAACAACTTTGCCATTGCCTTAGCCGCAACGACAGCCCTTTGGTAAGCTATCTCCTCGGTATGATAAAAACACACCGCTGCAACCAGGGCATCGATATCGCCTGGTTCAACCAATATACCGCTGTCACCATAGACTATTTCTGGTATACATCTCCAATTGGTTGTTATTACGGGAATTCCGCAAGCGTATGCCTCCAGTATAACGCCAGGATACCCTTCGCCTTCATAATAGGTTGGCAACACCAGGACGTCCATATTAACCAATACCGAGGGCACCTCGGAGGGCTCCAGAATACCCCCATAAGAAACTTTGTCCCCAACCAGCTGGTCAGGATAAATATCGCCAACTAACGGCCCATAGATTGTTAGGTGAACGTTTTGATCAATTTTTTTAAACGCATCAACTGCATCAAGCACGCCCTTATCACGCCTAATGTGACCTAAAAAAATATAGTTGCATGCCACTTGTGATTCCGACACACGAGCCATATCACTGCCAGGTGACTTCCTGGAATTTGGATACCATCCCACCTTACGATGTATTATCGGCTTGAACCCCTGAACACTCTGTTTGGTTTCAAAAAGAACAAGATCCGCGTTCAGCACAAAGATCCGGAATAGATATCTCGCGATAAAAGGCATTTTCTTGTACCGAGGATAAAAATTACCGCCAAATACTCTTACCACTAATTTCTTCCCCAACAACCTCGTGAGTATGGACAATACGGGGGCGAACAATAAAATCCCATTAATGGAACCATGAAGGGCGACGGTTTCACAGGCAGGAACTTTACTAATACACTCCCGGGCCACTCTCCACGACAGCTTCAGTCCAGCAAACCGTTCCCACTTACCCGATGTGGTATCTATTACGGAAACTTGAATCTCAGCGTTTTGAGACAGCGATTCCACCAGCTGGCGGAAAAGGACGGTCGTCCCGCCAACTGGTGGGGGCAAACTGCCAATCATGAGGTGGCGATGACGCGCAGACGCCAAGCTCGTCATGCGAACTCAACACCATTAGGGTGGTTTTTCCTCAACCAACACTCAAGTGTTGCGAGACCCCACAGATAAATAGAATTATCGCGCCTACCCAACTGAAAATCCAAGAGCTCATTTGTAACAAATTCGATTGAGAGTATGTCAAGAATTTTTGACTCGCTCTTATCACAAAGGTAAGACTGTAATGCTTCAAAATTATCACCAATAAGCGACCTAACCGGTGGATTAAAAGGTCGCTTTGGTGAGTTTATAATAAATTCTGGAAGGATAGATCTCAACGAATCAACCAGTATTGGCTTATTATACTTCCTCGACAACTTGTTTTTTGAAGAGATACGTAGCATCGCCATGACCAAATCTTTAGCGATGAAGGGGCTTCTTTGCTCCAGGGAGTGAGACATACTTGTTCTATCACTAGCCTGCATCAAATTATATGGGACAAACGAAGAAAAATCGACTATAGCCGCGGCTCGTACTGAATCTGACGAAAATCTGTTAAAAATATTAATGAGGCAATCATAAAACTTCGTATTACCGATCGTCCCCAACTCTTTATTAATTACATCGAATTCGTTGTATCCAAGCCAGCCGAGATATGCTTCTGGTAGAGGCAATAGACAACCTTCGATAAACTGACGCACTCTCCTCACTGTCGTACTAAATCGATTGTTCTCAGGAAGTCGCCTAAGCAGCAACAAAACCACTTTGTATACCCAGCGCGGGAAATATCGGGTAAAGCCGTGCAGTTTTAGCGCTCTATACCTCGGATAGCCTCCGAGTAACTCATCGCCTCCGTCACCGACAAGGCACACCTTGTAGGATTTAGAAACGGTCGATGCCATTGTGTCTGCTACTATGGAAGTAGGGTTACCAAAAGGCTGGCCAAATATTTTCACTGAACGATCAACCAAAGAAATAAAATCCAACCCTCCGTCTAAAGTAATCAGAGTATTGTCCATTTTGTAAAATTCTGCGCTCCTTTTTGCCACCTGACTTTCGTCAAATTCAGCAGCATCTCTATCGCCAGCATAGCTCATCGTAAACGACGAGAGAGGTTGACCTAGAACCGCCGTAGCCTGAGCAGCTATAGCATTTGAGTCAAGCCCACCGCTCAGGTAAATCGCGATCGGAACGTCCGCGACCATTCGGCTTGTCAGCGCCTTGCCAAACTCAAACCGGAATATATCAGCATCAATCGCTGCGGAATTAGTATCCGGCGTTTCATTTAGCTCATTCACCAGGCAAAAATACGGCTCGATAGTATAAGAATTCTTGGTCAAGCAATACGTGATGACTTCGCCTGGCGGTAACTCTTTTATACCCTCGTAAAATGTATCAGGAGGTGCTGTGTATAAAAATTTTAGATAATTTTTCAGAGCCTCCATGTTAAGCCTGAGGTCAACCCAGCTTAGCTTCGACAAAGGAGCTATTTCAGAACAAAACGCGAAATTAGAATTACGAGAAGCGTAGTACAGTGGTTTTTCACCGAAAGGATCTCTTGCCAATAACAAACGATTCAACACCTTGTCATAAAGGCAAAATGCAAACATTCCGTCAAGGTCTTTTATACCTTTTTCACCATGTTCTACTAGCCAATAAAGAAGAACTTCTGTATCCGATTGCGTAGAGAATGCGTAACCTTTCTCGGTTAATAGCGATCGAATAGATCGATAGTTATATATTTCGCCATTAAAAACTATCGTATATCGGCCGCACGCGCTGTCCATTGGCTGATTTGACCTGTCGTCAAGATCGATAATGGCTAACCTAACATGCCCAAGCATTAGGTTATCATTGTTATAGTTGTTTACCTGTTGAAATTCGGGGCCTCGATGATGCAAACATCCAATCAGCGCATCCACATCCTGCAACGGCTCGCCACTAACGCCAATTATTCCGCACATAGAAAATCAAGTCGCCTTTTTCCATCACTGGTATGAAACATCTTGAATCGTGATATTCCGTTTAATGAATTTGTCGACAACGCCTCCAGCCTGGGCCTGCTCATTGATCGCATATAAACCCAGCGGTGGGAGGCGCGAAAATTGAAAACACCGCAGCCATTCCAATTCCATCAAGCCTTACTTCTTTGTCGATTGTTTGCGTGCGCATATCATACTCCACCACTCTGGAGGGTAAGGCTCTGCTGGCGTTAACACCGGTTTTAAAACCACGTCTAACCCAGGCCAGATTCTCGCGCAACATTGTTGACCTAAGTGCTGAAAATCCGACATACAGTTTTTCGCCACAAACGTATAACCCCCTACACCACCCAAGAGGCTGGTTTGTATTGTAGGCGACATTTAGATCGTAAACTGCTTCGATACTGAGAGATTTTCTGTCGGCCACCATGACCATACCGTTTATGGTAGTAAAGTAAACATGGTGTTTCGTGACAAATCCATCATGAACGCCCTCTAAACCAATATTGATACGCCTGTCTGGATTACTAACAGATATGGCATCCTTTTGGACAAAACGAGTTACCCATATTTCGTCCTCGAGTACAAAAATATAGTTGGGGTGAGAGGCGTGTGGCTTGGTTGACAAAATTTTCCGATAGTCGGTTTTCTGTTCATGGCGAGCCCAGGGGTCACCACCGAGGGCATGACTAAAATCGTTGACTATTCCAGACCCAGAAACAGTTAGCACCATGTCTAAACCCGTCGAAGCAACAATATAATTTGCGCCCATCCTAACTACGTGGTGCACATCATTGAAATAGGGCGAGGAAATATAACTTTTCAGATCGAATTGCGGATAACTGTATTCCATTACCTCAGTCTGCGTACACAGTACAACCGACTCTCCGTGGATAGATCCCGCCTTAAATACAATATTTGCGACAGAAGCAGCTCTGGCGTCCTCAGGACTGGTATATTCGAGCACACGTCGGCACTCAGATGTTTCCCAATCTATCTCTGCTACAATTGCCTGATCGTAGTGCGACCACTCCCCGGCCCATACCGCATTCGTATATTGTGAGCCCCCGGTCACCAGTAACTTCATAAAAATTACGACCAACCAATCCAGGGTATTTTTACCCAGGTTCTAACTGAGAGTCTATTCATGCACAGCAGGATATTGGTAATATTCTGACCGATCATAGATACCAGCGTGGCTACAGCGACACCGACAACCCCATAGTAATGGATCATTACAATATTTAGCCCTAGATTGACGACACCCCATACGGCAGTTACCACCAACAGAATATTGTGATGGCCCGTCATTTGTAGTAACGCGCCCGAACTACCGCATAGAACATTAAACGTATACGCACAGGATAATAATAATAAGATCACGTACCCATCAATAAACTGTTCACCAAACAACAATGCAATTATTTGCGTACCAAAAAGCGTAACCACTAGCAACAGGGGAACGACCAGAGCCGCACTCCAGCTGGCCGCACTTCTTACCAAGCCCTCCATTTCGCGTATTCGGAACTGGTGACCCAGCCCTGCCAATATCGATGGGAGCACCATATTCACCACATTCAATGCGAGCCCAAGCATGACGGCTACCCGGGCCATGCTTCCGTAAACTGCGACATCCTGGCTGTCTCCAAAAATCCGTATAACCCAGATATCGACAGAGCTCATAAGGACTGCGGCGCCGCCATGAAGCATTGTCGGTAGAGAAAGGCGTGACAGTTGACTAGCGGATGATGTAACTGCCGAGACATTTTTTCTACTCAGGTTCGTCCCCGACGAACGTAACCAAACATAGATGGCACCACAGCCGAGGATCGTAGAACACAGTCCAGAAATAACCAGGAAAGTAGCAATATCTGTGAAAACAACTTCGATGTGATTAAGATACGTGTAAGTTAGCAGCACCACGAATATCAACAATCTTGGAAAATCGAAAAGCAGGACACCAACCTTCGATTCTCCTATCCCACGAAAGAAAGCCGAATTAAGTTCTTCAAACACTCTCAACACCATTGCCACACAAAGCCACGGCGCAAGCACACTGAGTGTCAGCGATTCGAGCACCTGAGTGGAAATTTTTTCCCACGCGACCAGGACGCTCAAAAACAGAAATGTCGTGGATATGCACGCTATTAGATAAGCCGACAACGCATAATTTATTACACTATCGTTGTTATTCTCGGCTATCGCAATACCCAATAGTTTTTGTAGCCCTACATCCAGTCCGGCCTTGCCAATCAAGGCCGCCAGGACGACCGCAGATTGAAATATATAAAATTCCCCAAGTAAATCGACAGGGAGAATTCTAGCAAGCAGCAAAATGGCAAGGAATCCGCACAAAAGACCCAATAATCTTGCCGTGACTGACCACAATACACCTTGAACGAGTTTCGGTCGTATTCCCACTAATGCTGCCCTGCATCAAGGATTAACGATTTAAGTAGACGTTCCCGAAATTGTAAAACTTCTTCCTGGCGCGATCCCGCCAAATCCGGCAATTGCGTCTTTGCGACCCCAGCGTACTGCAATAATCTAAAATCTTCGACTCCCTCTCTAAAAGCCTCCCAGCGCCGACTTGAGTATGCAGATCCGTCCTTACGTTCATAAACCACTGACCAGTCAGGTCGCGTTCCGTCAAAATCATCCCAATTACTTCTGCCACTGACGTCATTGTAGGCCCAGAAACCCACGCCATGCGCGCCAACGCCATAAGATTGCCACATCATTAACCGATAATCGTACCAGGGACTTGAAGATTTTGGTGGCGACGGTGGGTTCTTATAAATCCAGAACTTTCTACCAGACTCCTCCGAAAAAAAACTGCGTCCTTCTCCCACAGCATAGTTAAACTGAGGCTGCCAAATATCAATCAAGTCGCCCAGTTTATCGAGATAATGTACCGACGGCGTGCTGGCCTTACCGGATGTGGGGTTGGCATATATTTCAATTTCTTTATCGTGTACCTTAACGATTTGCGCAAGCTCCAACAGCACAGGAAACAAATCGTCTCGTACTTCATCGATCGGATACAAAGCCCATTGATCGTGGGCATACCCAGCATTTTTTAAAGTCAAATCAACCCACCTTAACCAATCGTGGAATCGCTCGACGGTATTTTTATCCCTGTTTTTTCCTACCAAATTTGGTCTTCTTGGTCCCGACCAACCCATATACAACAATACCTTGCCCTGATCAGAATATAATTCAAGTAATTCATTAAACCTTGCCGCCTGCTCTTCATCGATCCGCCCGTCAAGTGCCAATCCGGGGATCAGTTGCCAGGGTATAACGTGAACGTTAACACCGTGGGCCACCAGATCGTTCAGCACAGTCTGGTCGTCTCGCCAAACCACAGGATCATTTGCGTACGCCCAATTAACCGCATTAATTGGCGGTTTAATCGTACGAGGTTGATAGATATTGGCCTGATATTTTAACTGAGAAACCACCCTGTTCTCTGCATCTAGTATATTAATCGAGATACTGTCGCCGTCATGCAGGGTAGTGAAGTCAACGTCTATCCAGACATAATAAGGGTGATCGTCTAGCTTAACGACACCTGGTAATGGCGCTATGATGTCATAAACCTGTTGACCATCTGCTGCAATAACAGGTTTAAGATAACTGAGCCTGACGGCGTGATCCCCCGATTCACCAACCACCCTAAAACTATAATTAGCTGACCCTCCACCCAAATGCCTTAGCTCATAACATTTTGTCTCACGCTCATTAGCCAGGCCATATAGATCTGCGAGCCCGCGTACCTCGAGGTTTTTAGAGAGGTCGCCCCAGGGCTCCTTCTCCGCAATATAGAGATTCTTATGATAATTTTGTGGGGTCTGCGATACCCCGCTGACAGGCGCAATACCACGCCTCAAAGCTGACTTAAGACGATAACGACTGTCCTCAAGACAACTTTGAATATTACTACAATTTGTTGCTTGAGTACCGGCAGAAACACGAGGCATGATCGCTGACGATTCGGTATAAGTTATCTCATCGACTGAAATAAACCTTCCGTCAGCATGTACTACGACAATTGCGTAATGACCAGTTCCATGCAACTCCCCACTCAACCAGACTGAAGTTCGATCGAAATGCCGGTTTTTATCTACCTCAATTACTCCAGCCCAGAAATAGCTGATATTATCTTCTGATAAATACACGTCAACTCTGCGGGGTAATCGCATATCGGCGTACTCCGCTAATGCTGAATGCAGATTTATCCTAATATCCCCTTTACCAGTGACATTCGTCAGCTTAAACCTTATAGCAGCTATATTTTTGTCTTCCCACGTAACACTTTGTTTGTCACTCCAGATAGGAAATTGCGCGGTGTGTCCGTCAGACAATTGACGCATATCCCGGTGGTCTTTTGATAATTCGTAGTTCGAGTCAGGAAACATCTCCACGGCAATGGCGCTAATTTCAGAATGAAAGACACAACTCGAGGCTGCTATGGCGATCAAGATTGCGCCTACAACCAGGCCCGCCAGGGCCTGCGCCATGTGAATGCGTGTTAATGGCTTTGCTATCAATTACTCACCCATTTCAAAAATCAGTGCTTCATGCATCATGGGCATAGGCAATCTCACGATAAGCATCAAGTATTTTTCTACTGACTACGGGGGCATGATAATTAGCACGAGACTCTTCGCGAGATCGCGCACTCATTGCCCAGTTCAATTGTTCATCCTCAAGCAACAACGTCATTTTTTCAGCAGCTAATTGTTCATTACCACTATCAATCAGAAATCCCGTTTCATTGTTCTTCACCATATAAGGGATACCACAGATCGCAGTTGCGACTACTGGCAATCCAGCCGCCATGGCCTCAACGATAACCATGGGAGCGTTCTCTTGATGGGAAAACAAAAACAGGCAATGGCTTTTAGAAAGAAACTCAAAAACCTGTTCGCGATTCTGCCCACCAGTAAAAATGACATTTTCCTTCAAACCAAGCTCAGCGATCAGCTCAAGGCACTCTTTAAAATACTCTGCATCTTCGAGGCTTCCGACGATATAGAGCTTTGCCTGCGGTATTCTGTCAGACACTAAACTGAATGCCTTTATCACCCCGTTGACATTTTTTATTCTTATCACCTTACCTACAAACAGTACTCGTTTTTCGGTGTCGCTCGTACCGCGCTTGATGTCAAAAAACCGGCTGGGAACTGGGTTTGGAATATACCAAAATCTTGCCGCCCCTACACTTTCCGCTCCTATAGAAGGCATGACTTCTGTTACATAAGGATTAATGACAATATTATTTAGCGATCTCGTTCTGGCGTAATTTTCAACGACTCGCACAACAAAACTACGCACCATGTTACATGGACCATCGGTATAAAGAATATCATTCTCGAGTATCCCGTGCGCGGTTACGACAAAAGGTCTTCTGAAACCTATTGACCAGCCATAAACACCCTGAAAATGAGTAATATCTGGGCATATTACACCCAATAATCTATGTATTTTTTTTCGATCGATTGTCCAGTACCCCAGGAAACCGGGTACCCGGCTAACCTTGTACCAATGGATGATATAGCCACGTCGTTCCTCCATAGCGTTTTTACCGCTGGGCGCAATAATGTGCAGTTCATACTGGCCACCAAATTCGTCGGCTAAAGCAGATGAAACCCCTTCTATACCGCCTGATATTTCGCCTTCCTTCTCAGGAAAATTGGTAACCATTGCAATTTTTTTAATCAGGGCCATTGCCTCTCGCTATCATTCTTTTTGCCCTAAACTTGTAGGACGCAAATCCCACGCCAACCATAAACCATAAAACTGAATTTTTACCTTGTGACAAAAAAATGCCTGAAAATAGCAATCCAAAAAGGCTCAAAGACAGCAAAAATCCTAAAGAATAGGTGTTATTTCCCTCCGTATAGTCATCGCGCATTCTATAAAGTCCTGACAAGGCCATGTAAAATACTGATAGAAAGAGTATTCCCGTAAATACGCCGTTCTCTACAAAAAACTCCATGTACATATTGTGGGCTGCGACGTGAATTGTATCGCTAATGGCTAGATCGTGGTTAGCCGCTACCGGCCCAATATTCTCAGCCTTATTGAAAGCAATGCCGTAATTTCCCGGCCCAACTCCGATCAATATGTTGTCGAAAAATATCGTTGTTCCTGTTGCCAACAATTTACTCCGACTTTCAATTGATCGCCCACCATGAGGTTCAACTCCAGTAACGAGTGTTATCATTCTGTCTTTATACGATGGCGGCATCAAAATAAGCCCAACAACAATAACACCCATCCCCAGAAGGGTTGTTATCACAGTGGGTTTCCTTAAATACAGAATACCTGCCATAGCACAGACCGTTACAAACCCACCTCTTGAACCCGTCAGGACTACGCCAACGAGAATCAACGTTATCACACCTGCCAGAGCAAATTTTGCCACATATGTTTTAATGTGGCTCAGCCAGTAAAACGCTATAGGAAGGCCCGCAACCAACAGCATCGCGGTGTCGTTCGGATCCTTGCGAATGCCAGCAGCTCGCTGGACGTAAATATTCGATATAGCGTATTGCCCTGTCATATCCTGATAGACAGTCATCAAACTACCCATGATTATTCCCGCCAATAAATAGCTACTTACCACCTTGACGTCGCGGATATTTTTCAAACACCCGGCTATCACTATTGCCAGGATAAACCCCTTTGCGTATAAGAATAATGCTGACAAGGAATTTTCAGTGTCCAACCCCAGTAATGTGGCTAAGGCCATCAAAGTAATCAGCAAACACATGATGAGGACGAAATTTACATTCGTTCCCTTCCAGCTTCCAGATGCAAGCGCAACGAGCACTAAAACAATGCCACTGTACATCGGCGCATGCACCACGCCCGATCCGAAAACATGCACCAGCGCCCCATGGACAACCATCATGGTCAACCACACGCCTATGCCGTGAATAATTGATGCCAGGGACACACAAAAGACCAGTAAGATGAGCAATAAGGTAACGTTCATAATGTCAAAACATCCACGTCCCGTTTAAATCACTCGGGTGCCATTATCAGGCATTAGCTCTTAGCAGACGGGCGTCGGAAATAAATCCAGTTTGGTCAGTCATTGGGAGTTTTTTACCCTGTTAGCAGCAACATGATACTGGCATTTTTTTAAGCCCCGTAATGAAGTCAGTTTGCTGGGGAGTCCTGCAACAGTCACCATCCATGTTCTATCCGGGGCGCTTGCGCTCGACAAATACGCCCCACGGACAGCACCCTTTTGAGCCCGCGATCAGCGTACGAATATGTTGCCAGACGCTTAGACGCTTGTCACACGGATTAGCCAAATCTGCAGCCAGTCTGGGCATCAGCTGCAAACGTGTCTGTTTCTCGAAAAGTGGAATCGCATTGTACTTTTTTTGGATTATTGGTGCCCGGAGCCGGGGTCGAACCGGCACGGTGTTGCCACCGAGGGATTTTAAGTCCCTTGCGTCTACCAATTTCGCCATCCGGGCAGCGCATTTCTATATCCCAATTACGGTGAGTTATTGGTGATTTATTATAGTTGCCAGCGCCGTGCGCTGGTTTGTGTACCTTGCTATCAGTAGCATGCCTGCCATTGACAACAGGGCGTCATAGAACCTCTGCCCTTTGAGCCCTGGCCTAACACGCCACGGGCTGGGCTTGAAATTTGGAGGCTGGAGTCGGAATCGAACCGGCGTTAACGGAGTTGCAGTCCGCTGCATGACCACTCTGCCATCCAGCCCTAAAAGACGCAGAATTGTACAGAACAGCGACGAGAATGAACAGGCTTGATGCCATTGAGGCTAGCCCTTTCTCGATCCGGGATCGCTGCCGCGCACAAGCTCTGGCCAGGCCATTTTCAGGTATAACACCATTGACCAAAGTGTCAGCCCGGCCGCCACGTAGAGCAGCACCAAACCCAACTGGTGAAACAAGGGGAAATTGGCCGGGTTAAAGGTAAGCAGTACGATGATGGCGATCATTTGCATGACCGTTTTGATTTTGCCAATGGCTGAAACCGTAACGCTGCTACGCTTGCCGAGCTCAGCCATCCATTCGCGCAGTGCAGAAATAACGATTTCACGACCGATGATAATCATCGCGGGAATAGAGAAAACTGTGGAAGCGGTCTGTTCGAGCAAGAGGATTAATGCAACAGCAACAATCAGCTTGTCTGCCACGGGGTCCAGAAAAGCCCCAAAAGGAGTTTCCAGGCCCAAGCGACGTGCCAGGTAACCATCGAGCCAGTCAGTAATCGCGGCCAGGCTAAAAATCGCTCCACTGGCGAGGTAGGTCCACTCTCCAGGCGTATAAAACGCGACAACCAACAACGGGATCAGTAACACCCGGGTCATCGTCAACACATTGGGTAAATTAAACATAGCACTGCTTACGCAAAACGCAGGGGCCAACTTACCCGTTGTGAAAGGAGCTGTAAATAGCCTCTGCGACTTTTCTGTTGATTGACGGCACTCTCATTAAATCGCCAACCCCAGCTTTCTCAACCGCGGCAATACCGCCGAAATACTTCAACAGTTCACGGCGCCGTTTTGGCCCCACACCTGTAATCCCTTCCAGTGTAGAAGAACGCCGTTTTGTGGCTCGGCGTTGCCGATGTCCCGTAATGGCAAAACGATGGGCTTCGTCACGTATTTGCTGAATCAGCAACAGCCCAGCCTGTTCGGGAATCACTTCCCGTTCGCCATGCTCAGTGGTTAGCAGTAGTGTCTCCAGACCCGGCCTACGGCTGGGGCCCTTGGCAACACCAACCAGATTAACGCCTACCACAGCCAATTCCTCCATGACCCGCCGTGCTACGCGTAGCTGCCCTTTACCACCATCGACAAAGAGGACGTCTGGCAATATGCCCTCCCCCTGCTGAAGGCGCTTGTAACGCCTGCGCAAGGCCTGCTCCATGGCTGCATAATCGTCGCCCGCAGTAATGTTTTCGATATTAAAACGACGATACGCCGACGTTAACGGCCCCTCCCGATTAAATACTACACAGGATGCCACGACTGCCTCACCACTGCTGTGACTGATATCAAAACACTCCATACGTTCAGGCATCTCAGCCAGCCCCAGGGTTTTCTGAAGTTTTTCGTAACGCTGAAGTAAGTTGGCTGAGGCTGCCAGCCGACCGCTCAGATTTTGCTCCGCAGTCCGGGTGGCAAGCTCGAGCCATTTAATTCGGGTGCCTCGACTAACATTTTTAATGACGATCTTACGTTGAGCAGCAGTGCTCAAGGCTTCTTCCAGCAGCTTCCTGTCATCCAGGTCAATGCCGACAGCAATTTCCTTTGGCACATCGGCCGCCATGTTACCCTTCAAATAGTGCCGGGGAATAAATTCCGCCATAAAATCGCTTAAGGTGATCGCCAAAGGCACCTTCGGATAGAAACTGCGACTGCCCAGAATCCGCCCGTGACGGATATAGAGCACATGTATACAAGCTTCGTCGCCTGACATAGCCGCGGCGATCACATCAAGATCGCCATTGCCAGACTCGATAACCTGCTGGGCCTGAACCTGGCGCAGAGCGAGGATCTGATCCCGGTACAGCCCCGCCTGTTCAAAGTTGAGATCCGTGCTGGCTTCATCCATAGCGGAACCCAGTTCTTTCATCAACGGGGTGTTCTTGCCTTCAAGAAACATCTGCGTGTGACGCACATCGCGCTGATAATCTGCGTCAGATATGAGGCCGACACAGGGCGCGTTACAGCGTTTGATCTGATATTGCAGACAGGGTCGCGAACGGTTTTTAAAGAAACTGTCCTCGCACTGGCGGACCCGGAATGTTTTCTGCAGAAAGCTCATGCTCTCCCGCACAGCTAATACGCCGGGGAAGGGGCCGTAGTATTCTCCTTTTCTGCGTTTCGCGCCGCGATGAAATGCCAGTCGTGGGTACGTATCGTTGGTGGACAAAAATATATAGGGGTAGGACTTATCATCCCTGAGCAGTATGTTGAACGGAGGCCGGTATTGCTTGATGAGATTTTGTTCCAGTATCAGCGCCTCCAGCTCGGTCTCTGTGACGGTGACATCAATACTGGCTATACGTTTTACCAACGCGAGGGTTTTAGGTGCCAGGCCACTGTTACGAAAGTAACTGCCGACTCGCTTGCGCAGATTTTTGGCCTTGCCCACATACAATACATTGCGATCAGCATCGAGCATCTGATACGCGCCGGGACGGGGAGTCAGGCTTTTGAGGAAGGTCTTCGCGTCAAAGGACATGGGATCGTCTGGTCGCTCTACCCACGAGGAAACAATGTTAAATCAGGTCGGCCGGGTCGACCAGGCCATATTTTACCGCCGCTAACGTAAGCTCAACGTCATTGCTCACGCCTAATTTTTCAAAAATACGGTACTTGTAGGTGTTAATCGTTTTCGGGCTGATATTTAGCACCCCGGCGACGTGATTGGGCCGGTGTCCGCTGGTGATCATTTGAGCAATCTGTAATTCTCTCTGGGTCAACTGGGCGAGCGGAGATTCTTCCTGTCCAGAAGACAGGCCGCTGACCACCATTAACTGGGCGATTTCCGGGCTGACGTAAATTCGCTCATCGATAACGGTCTGCAGTGCATCCTCAATTTCGTGATGATCAGCATTTTTAGTAATGTATCCGGACGCGCCAGCTTTTAGCAACTGCGCCGGATAGATGTCGTCGTTCATGGCGCTAATAACTATGACCTTTAAATTGCCATTGATAGCCAACAGCCGCCGGGTTGCTTCCAGGCCGCCCATGCCCGGCATGCGAATATCCATAAATACAATATCGGGATTGAGTTCCCGCACTGCGATCAGCGCCTGCTCCCCGCTGTCGCACTCACCGACCACCTCTACACCCGCAATCGCGTCCAGCAGGCCACAAATACCCAGCCTTACCAGGTCATGATCATCCACAACCAATACTTTGTACAAACACGCCTCCGGGGAGCAACCTAAGTTTGTCAGTCCCATGTGAACTTACAGCCCGGAGCCTACCATTGTGTTGGCAACCGCGCCATCGTCGACCCAGCGAAACGTGATGCTGATGCGCTCACCTACCTGCGCATTGATCTTGGCGACTCGATGCTGCCAATTGCGCTGCATGTCGCCCGCCATAATCAGCAACGAGCCATGCGGTAGATCAAGATGCATTGTCTGCCGCCTGCCGTGGGTAAGCGGACGATCACCATCTGCACCTGACCGGTGGCGAGGGCGTAGATCGAAGCGCCGCGCGGCACCAAGGCTCACCGTGGCGATTACGGGTTGATCACCGAGTTCAGGTTCATCATCACTGTGCCAGTCAACGCTGTCGCGACCACTCCTGTACAGATTGAGTAGTGCGCTATTAAACAGTCTGCGGTCGCCACTGGGCACAGCATCTAAGCGACTATCGCCCACCTCATTAACCTGCTGACGTAAAGCCGCAAGTTCGGGCAACCATTGATTAACCGGCAAACGAATACCCGAGTAGGCATAACGCCGGCCCTCATCTCCGTACCAGGCGTTTAACCGAGGTATCGGTATGGCGCGTCCGGCGATGCGAATAGTTGACTGGAGCCACGTAACCCGCTTGCGCAAGGTTTGCTGCAATCGGTCGGCCTCCATGTTCGGCAGCCAGTTGGGCCAAAACAGTAGTTCGCCGCGCTTGATCGATATTCGCTGACATTCACCGTCAAACATGGCCTTAACCACCCAGCACGCGAGGCTCCATTTCCAGACTGATACTAAAGCGTTGTTCGATATCTGCGACGATTGCATCCGCCAGCGCGAGAATGTCCGCCCCGGTCGCCTTGCCAGAATGTGTTAACACCAGTGCGTGGCGTTCATGAACGCGACACGCCCCTTTCGACAAACCCTTCCACCCAGCGCGCTCGATTAACCACGCCGCAGGAATTTTTACCAATCCGCCAGGCTGACGATAAAGCGCAATATCTGCGTACTGTGCGGCCAACGCTTCTGCTTCTGCTGCGCTGACGATCGGATTTTTAAAGAAACTACCCACGTTTGGCTCCACATCCGGGTCAGGTAATCGTTCCCGACGTATCCGGCAGACAGCTTCACAGACCCGCTGCGGCGTAATTTCAAGTCCCGCACTATCCATTAACACTTCACGCGGCGACTGATCGGATAACGACTCAACTGACTGCTCATATAAACGGTCAAACGTCTGCGCATCTGAGCGGCCAAAGACCTGACACAAAGCCGGATAGCCAATATTGACGCGCGGCTGGTGATGCAAGCGCAATGTAACAGCTGTGATAATGTAGGCGTCACGTAAGTTTTCTTTAAAAACGCTGTGTCGATAGCCGAACTGGCAATCTGTTCTGGTAAACCGCACAACTTGCCCGCTGGCGATTTCGACGGCATCCAAAGCGACGAAAATGTCGCTCAGCTCGACGCCGTAAGCGCCGATATTCTGCACCGGCGCCGCGCCGACCAGCCCCGGAATGAGCGCTAGATTTTCCAGGCCATAGCAATGCTGCGCGAGCATATTAAGCACAAATTCATGCCAGACCTCGCCGGCTCCGGCAGTAGCCAGCACAGTGTCAGCTGCATCGTGTTGGGGCCGAGTTGCCATACCAGGCAAAGCTATCTGAACGACCAGACCGGCGATGTCACTGGCAAGAATAATATTACTGCCACCCCCCAGCACGGTAAGCGGTAGGCGCCGACTGCGGCTAAACGACAACGCTTCCTGAAGATCGTCAAGACTGGCAACCCGACAGAAGTATTCCGCCT